>JAGAOW010000055.1 GCA_017889945.1 Muribaculaceae bacterium | reverse complement strand
GTATTCGGCATCGAAGCCTTCCTTCCCGGCTCGCAGATTGATGTCAAGCCTATCCGTGACTACGATATCTTCGTCGGCAAGACTATGGAATTCAAGGTTGTCAAAATCAATCAGGAATTCAAGAACGTCGTTGTCAGCCACAAAGCACTCATCGAGGCAGAGCTCGAGCAGCAGAAACGCGAAATCATCTCGAAGCTCGAGAAAGGCCAGGTGCTCGAAGGTACTGTCAAGAACATCACCACCTACGGTGTGTTCATCGACCTTGGCGGCGTAGACGGTCTTATCCACATCACCGACCTCTCATGGGGCCGTGTCAACCACCCCGAAGAAGTCGTATCGCTCGACCAGAAGCTCAATGTCGTTATCCTCGACTTCGACAACGAGAAAAAACGTATCGCCCTCGGCCTCAAGCAGCTCCAGCCCCATCCCTGGGATGCACTCGACCCCAATATCAAAGTCGGCGACAAAGTCAAAGGCAAAGTTGTTGTCATGGCCGATTACGGCGCATTCCTCGAAATCGCTCCGGGCGTAGAAGGTCTTATCCACGTCAGCGAAATGTCATGGTCGCAGCACCTCCGCAGCGCTCAGGACTTCATGAAAGTCGGCGACGAAGTAGAAGCTGTAGTCCTCACACTCGACCGCGAAGACCGCAAGATGAGCCTCGGCATCAAGCAGCTCAAAAATGACCCGTGGGAAAACATCGAAACCAAATCTCCCATCGGCAGCCGCCACACTGCAAAAGTCCGCAACTTCACTAACTTCGGCGTATTTTTCGAAATCGAAGAAGGCGTTGACGGTCTTATCCACATCAGCGATCTCTCGTGGACCAAGAAAATCAAACACCCCAGCGAATTCACTCAGATCGGTGCTGACATCGAAGTTGAAGTTCTCGCTATCGACAAAGACAACCGTCGCCTCAGCCTCGGTCACAAACAGCTCGAAGAAAATCCCTGGGATGTATTCGAAACCATCTTCACTGTCGGTTCTGTTCATGAAGGCACAATCGTCGAAATGCTCGACAAGGGTGCAGTCATCGCTCTTCCCTACGGTGTCGAAGGCTTTGCAACTCCCAAACACCTCGTTAAGCAGGACGGTTCGCAGGCCAAGATCGATGAAAAACTCGACTTCAAGGTACTCGAATTCAACAAAGACAGCAAGCGCATCATTCTTTCTCACAGCCGCATCTTCGAAGATGAAGCTCGTGCAGAAAAAACAGCAGAACGCAAAGCTCGCCGCGCTACCAAAAAGCAGGAAGAAGCTCCCGCGCTCAACGCTCCGCTCGAGAAAACAACTCTCGGCGACCTCGAAGCTCTCGCTGCTCTCAAGGAAAAACTTTCAGGTAAATAATCCCGCGATTATTCATCTACCCCTATCAATCGGTGGCTGCCTTCACGGCAGACCACCGATTTTTTATATTACATAAGTAATAAGTCTACAGGATATTTAGTGTGCAGAGGTTATAAATATTGAGGAACGAGGTTTAACCCTACATATATAATATATGAGCATTTGGAGGGAAGTTTAGTTTACGAGGGCATGAGTTTTGCGAGGGAGGAGGAAACGCCCGGTTTTTCATCTAATTGAGAATTAAAGATATAGACGATAAAATCGGATTGTAGGCTATGTCGGACAGAACTGTTAAATAATAAATTTGCGAAAAAAGTCATTGAAAAATTTGGTTTATAATATAAACCAGTTTATATTTGCAGTTGCAAAAGGATATTAAGCTTACCATCCAACTCACTGAATTATCCACCAAAAATTAATTATTCATCTATGGAAGAAAGAAAACTTACCGAAAAAGAGAGCCTCGAAGTCATAACTAATATGATTGCCCGCACCAAACATCGTTATATCGGCGACGGCAGCATACTGTTGATGTGGGGATATATTGTTACTGTGGTCACAATCCTCGTATGGGTCATGCTCGCAACAACAGGTCAAAACATCTGGAATGTCCTTTGGTTTGCCATTCCGATCATCGGTGGAATAGCGACTCCGATAATGGCGCGTAAACACCGCCACGAATGCGGTGTAGTGACATATTCTGACCGTATTACATCAAGACTTTGGAGTCTGGCCGGAAAATCCGAGATTATTGTAACGCTTGCCTGTATAGGACTACAATATTTCGCCGGGGCAAATTGCTGGAGCGCAATGCTGGCATACACGCTCGTCGCAATACCGTTCGCCGAGATTGCTCAAGGTTTGATTATTAACGAGAAAAGTCTTGTAGCCGGAGGTATTATCGGCCTCGCGGTCGGCATCGTTACAGTGTGCTGCATAGCAGGCGGTATCACACTCGTGGCTAACTGGTATATGCCGCTGTTTATCATCGCATTCGCAGCCATGATGATTGTGCCGGGACATATTCTCAACCATAAAGCACGCAAAGAGGCATGAAAGAACTAAATCCGCTTCTGCACTCGCAACTCCGGCTTGCCGTCATATCCATTCTGATGAATGTTGAAGAAGCAGATTTTGTTTATCTCAAAGAGAAAACCGAATCTACAGCCGGTAACCTTAGTGTTCAGCTCGACAAACTTGCCGGCGCCGGCTATATAGAGGTTGAAAAAGGTTTTGTCGGGAAAAAAACGCGTACGGTATGCCGTATTACTCCGGCAGGCGCTAAAGCCTTCGAAGAATATGTCGATGCCCTCAGACAGTATCTGAATATCTGACGAGGATTCACGTCAGAGTTTATCCGAAGTAAAATAATAGTCCTGAGCAGGCTAAACCTGCTCAGGACTATTTACTTACGTATATCGTTTTGTTTACTTCACATAAACTTTAGTGGTCTTTGCTCCCTGACGTTTGATATAAATACCGTTGGTCGGGTTCTCGACGCGCACACCATTGAGGTTGTAGTATTCAGCAGGTGCGTTTGCGTCATCGACTGTGATTATCTCGATGCCACTGGTTTCGCTGACATAGTGGAGTACGATTTCTTCACTTGCTGCGGAATATGTCGATGCGAGACGGAAAAGTGCAGCAGGGAGTATCACATAATAATCTGCTTTGGCATCAAGCGAGATAGGCATTGAGAAACCATCATACTCATCTCCGGCAAAAATCGCGAGCGATGTGCCTGATGTCTTACCTCCGACGGCCCACCATTGCTCTACCGGGATTTCTTCGGTATTGTTTTTCATTACCTTAATGCTCGAGAGCTTACTTGTCTGTAAGTTAACCTTTTCGGCAAATGTGAATTCAAGTGTAGCTATTTCCTTGATTTTAGCGCCATCTGCAGGTGTTACAGAAAGTAATTCGACTTTAGGAGCTACATAGTCGCCGGCATAGTTCAATATCATAGCCTGGTTGAGATCTCCGGCTTCATTTTTGAAAATACCTGCGGGCACGGTTACATAATATTTTTTACCGGCTTCCATATTGAACGGAGCGATATAGCCGTCATAGTCGCCGGGCCACAGATGGAGTTTGTTTTTGCTGTCGGCAGTAAGATACCAAGAGTCAACCGACACCTTATTGCCCACAGGCACTCCGGCAACGAGTTTGCCTTCGATAACCTGTATATCAGGATTAGACTTGACAACTTTCACATCGGTGTCAAAGTTGAAATAGAGACCGTCGAACGAGCTTATCGAGCTGCCTGACTGGGGGGTCACTGACGCAGGCACAACTGCACCGGGCAAAGTTTCGTTAAAGGTGGAGAATACAGAACTCCAATCCGAATTCTTATATGCAGCGGCACTTCCGGCAGGGACATTGCATTTAACTGTCGAAGGAACTTTGTAGAACGGGCTTTCATATGCCTCATACCAGTCTTCGAGTTGCGGCGGATTAATGCCAAGACAATTTACAGTTGCGAGAGATGAGCAATTATAGAATACACGCAGTGCAACATAAGTGACTGCTGCCGGAATTGTAACCGATGTCAGAGACGCGCATTCAGCGAAGACAGCTTCCTGCAGCAATGGCAAATTGGACGGCAACACAACCTGAGTTAGATTTGTTCCTGCAAAAGCCTGCTCGCCAATGTATACAAGGCTTTCAGGGAGGTTAATCTCTGCGAGTTGCGATTTGCAGAAAGCAAAACCATCAATGGCTCTGAATTTATTGCCGAGAGTTACTTTTCTGATGCCTGTACGGTCGAAAGCTCCATTGCTGATGCCGACGCATTCTGCAGGCAATACAAGTTCTGTAGCTGTGCCCTTAGAAGGGAATGCGGTAAGGATTGTTTTATCTTTGGTATAAAGAATACCGTCGATAGTGGTAAAGTTATTGTTGGCGGAAGAGACATTAAACTCTGTAATCTTAGTGCCTGAGAAAGCACATCCGCCGATTTCAGCAACGTTAGCTCCGATATTAATGCTCTCCAATGGAGCATTATAGAACGCTTCTTCGCCAATAGATGTAAGCGTTTCCGGAAGAGCTATTTCGGTCATTGCTGTTCCATAAAATGCACCAATCTTAATTGTCTTCAGTCCCGAAGGGAGTTTTACCTCTTTAAGATTAGCGCAATTCAGAAATGCCTTTTCTCCAAGATCTTCCAACGCATCAGGCAAAATAGCCTTTGTCATGGCGCATTTGTAGAAACAGCTGCTACCTATGCTTTTAAGTGTAGAGGGGAAGGTAACATCAGAAAGAGATTTACAGCCGAAAAATGCACTGCCGCCAATCGATTCGAGTCCTTCGGGGAATTCAATAGCAGTAAGACTTGTGGCTGAGCCAAAACCATAATCTCCAATGACTTTCAAGCCCGTACCCAATTTGACAGATACAAGATTGCTGCAACTATAGACACCTTGTTTCTTGATTTCGGTCACTGTATTAGGCAATTCTAATGACGTGGCTTTGCTCCAATAGAATGCTTGTGTTCCGATTGCGCTCACAGTATAAGAAGCGCCGTTGATTTCTACTTGTTCCGGAACAACAACTGCCCCCGAGATACTTGTATCAATTTTAGATACTTCGGCCTGAGTGTCTGACACTACCTTATAGGTAATACCGTTCAGCACAGCCGTGTCGCCTATGGCTGCGTATGCAGCAAAACCATAAAGCGAAAACGCGCAAAGAGTTAGAAATTTTTTCATACCTGATGGAATAGAAATTAATATTAAATGTTTCGCAGCAAAATTAACTAATTTTTATACCCATAGTCACATCACACTGTTAATTAAACATAATTGAGCATTATATATTTGATGTTTTTAATGGCATTAATCCGTTTTCAGCGTTTTTGCAGCAATAAATCTATTTACATTAAAAAATAAAAGAGCCCGGTATTGCGCCGGACTCTTTCGTTAAGTGAGTACCCCGTCCGATTTTGAATCGGGGAAGTGTATAAAGTGTATAATATGTATTAAAGGTCTTCTTCGATTGAGAAATCGTCGGGAAGGGTGTCGTCGAAGAGTTCGTCGTCTTTGGCTACGGTTGCGGGTTCTTCAGCCTTGGGTGCTTTTGCTGCGGCTTTGCCTTTGGGATTGCTTGCTGCATGCTCTTCGTCATGGAGAGCCTGCATGATCTGCTGTTCGAGTTCTTCGGCGAGCTCGGGGTTGTCCTGAATGACCATCTTAGCTGCGTCGCGTCCCTGAGCGATTTTCGAACCGTTGTAGCTGAACCATGAACCGCTCTTGTCGATAACTCCGTGTTCGACTCCCAGGTCAAGAATTTCTCCGGCCTTGGAAATACCTTCGCCAAACATGATGTCGAACTCGGCGCGTTTGAATGGAGGTGCCACCTTGTTTTTGACGATTTTGACGTAAGCGCGGCGTCCGAGCACGTCTTCTCCGTCTTTCAGACTGCCACGCGAGCGGATGTCGATGCGCACCGAAGCATAGAATTTAAGTGCATTGCCGCCGGTAGTCGTTTCTGTCGGACCAAACATCTGACCGATTTTCTCACGAAGCTGATTGATAAAGATACAGGTTGTGTTTGTGCGGGCGATTGTGCCTGTAAGTTTGCGCATGGCCTGAGACATCAGTCGAGCCTGGAGACCCATGTTGCGGTCGCCCATCTCGCCTTCGATTTCGCTTTTGGGCGTCAGCGCAGCTACAGAGTCGATGACAATGATGTCGACTGCCGACGAACGGATAAGCTGTTCGGCAATTTCGAGGGCCTGTTCGCCGTTGTCGGGCTGCGAAATAAGCAGATTGTTGATGTCGACGCCGAGTTTGGCAGCATAGAAGCGGTCGAACGCATGCTCGGCGTCGATCATTGCAGCCACTCCTCCGCGCTTCTGAGCTTCGGCTATCGCGTGGATGGCAAGAGTAGTCTTACCTGACGACTCCGGGCCATAGATTTCGATTATACGGCCACGGGGATAACCGCCGACTCCGAGAGCATAGTTTAAGCCGATAGAACCGGAAGGAATCACTTCGACGTTTTCTACGACGTCATCGCCGAGTTTCATTATCGCGCCCCGACCATATGCCTTTTCGATACGGCCCAGAGCCTGAGCAAGCGCCTCAGCCTTTGCCGCATCTGCATCAGCTACAACAGCTTTCTTGGTCGTTTTCTTTGCTTTGGTTGATTTTTCCATAACTTATAATATTTGATTTTTATAATACTTTCTTAGTTGTGATGCAAAGTTACGCAATATATTGGGCAACACAAACGCACACCAAAGTTAAAGCTTATTAATTTCGCAAAAGCGCCGAACCTTTCCAGTCGAACCGTGTTCTAATTGTACATAGCAAAATTACTTTTTCCATTGCAAGAAATGTGATAATGATTGGTTTATTATCGAATGTGGAGATACCGTGAGGCATCTCCACATTTGGTTTATTCCCCCCAGCAGCCTTCAGATTGCAACTCGAACAACATTTCAAGTTTGGTTTTTGTATTGGCACAATGCTGTCGAGAATGACACTACTTAGAGAAAATTTATTATAGAAACATCAAGGGCGGTATCCGGAAGGAAACCGCCCTTGTATGCGCTTCAAGATGGACTCGAACCAACGACCCTCTGATTAACAGTCAGATGCTCTAACCGACTGAGCTATTGAAGCAATGTGTAAATCAAACTTTTAAGAGCGCTTCAAGATGGACTCGAACCAACGACCCTCTGATTAACAGTCAGATGCTCTAACCGACTGAGCTATTGAAGCGGATTGCGCACCCCCTCCGGAGTTTTGCGATGCAAAATTAGATTGAAATTTCGACATATGCAACATCCAGACGCATTTTCTTTAAAAAAAATCTTTAAACCACCCTTTTTGTGGTCAGATCGTTATGTAATTTGAGTTAGAATAACTAATTTCGCTTGATTTTACGCGCGCCAAAATTTTATCAGGGCGAAGCGCTAACATAACACAAAACAGCAGGAAGCAATGAAGAAAATATTGATTGTCATCGCGTCGTGTATAGCAATAGTCACAATGGTCGCCAAGAATACGACCACACGCAGCAGCAAGGCCGACATATCGCGCAATTTGCAGATATTCAACGCCCTTTATAAGGAGTTGCAGACTCAGTATGTCGACACTATCGATGCGGATGCGACCATGCAGACTGCCATCAGAGCCATGCTTTCGACGATTGACCCGTATACGGAGTATTTTCCGGCAGACAATCAGGATGAGATCTTGTCGATTTCGTCGGGCCAGTATGCGGGCATCGGGTCGGTAATCATGAAGCGGGACAAGGATGTGATCATACACAGACCGAGTTGGGGAACGCCTTCGCGGAAGGCCGGTGTTCGCCACGGAGATGTGATTCTTGCTGTCGACGACTGGAAGCTCACGCCCGATGTCAATGTGTCGGAGGTCAGCAAGCGGCTCAAAGGTCAGCCGGGAACTCATGTCAAAGTAGATGTGCGCAGGCCGTATGCCGAGGATTCGCTGCTGACGTTTGACATTGTCCGCGGCGAAATCAAGGTTGACCCGCTGCCGTGGTACGGCATGGTGGGCGACAGCATAGGCTATATACGTCTGAGCACGTTCAATGAGAAAAGCGCCGAGGCTGTCAGAAATGCGCTTCTGTCGCTGAAAGCCAATCCGGGCCTGCGCGGCATAATTCTCGACTTGCGCGACAACGGCGGTGGTCTGCTCGAAAGTGCCGTGCAGATTGTCGGCAACTTTGTCGACAAGGGCACGGAAGTGGTCAGGACTAAATTCAATGACTCGACAAAAGTCAAAATATATAAAACTCCCAAGAAGCCTATCGACACCAAGACTCCGCTGGCTGTGCTGATCAACGAAGGCACGGCATCGTCGGCCGAAATAGTGTCGGGAGCGTTGCAGGATCTTGACCGCGCAGTGGTCATCGGTCAGCGCTCCTACGGCAAAGGTTTGGTGCAGCACACACGCCCCCTGCCCTATGACGGTTTGTTCAAGGTCACGGTAGCAAGATATTATATCCCGAGCGGACGACTGATTCAGGCGATTGACTACAGCCATCGAGACGAGAACGGGCGAGTGGCCCGCATACCCGACAGTCTGACCAATGTGTTCCATACGTTGCACGGTCGCGAGGTCAGAGACGGTGGCGGCATCACGCCGGACCTGAAAATAGATGTTCCCGAAGTCAATCGTCTGCTGTTTAACATCGTCAACGACTTCTGGGCTTTCGATTTCGCCAACCGCTATGCAGCTCGCCATGACAGCGCCGAAATAGGCAGCGCGACGACACTTGTCATTGGAGATTCGATTTTCGAAGAGTTCAAGAGCTTTGTCGACCCCGCAAAGTTCAAATACGACCGCATGTGTGAGAGCGGAATCAAATATCTACGCGAAGCTGCCGAAAGCGAAGGATATATGAACGACAGCGTCAAGGCTCAATTCGAGCGACTCGAAGGTATGCTGAAGCATGACCTGAACCATGATCTCAATCATAATCGTGCCTCAATCCTCGAAATACTCGACACCGAGATTGCCGACCGCTATTTCTCGGATGCAGAACTCACACGCCGCATGGTGTCGAAAGGCGACCCCGAAGTAGATTCAGCCAAGGCAGTGCTGAGCGATGAGTCGCGCTACAAGCAGATACTCAAGCGGAAATGACAATCGAGGAGATAAGGACAGGTTTTATGACGCCGGCGCGCAGCAAAGCTGTCGCGTCGATGTGTCGTAGCCGTCGATCGACAGCCTACGGTCTTGCAGGTTCGGCTGTAGCGATGCTTCTTACATCGTTGCCGGCAAGAAAAGAGCCGATGCTTGTCATCGGCGATTCGCAGGACGACGCAGGCTATCTGTATTTCGACCTTTGCCGCCTTGTCGGAGAACCGGCGGTAGCCATGCTGCCTTCGGGCTATAAACGTGACATAAAATATGGCCAGGCCGACGAGCCGTCGCGGGTTTTGCGCACCGAAACGCTCAACCGCATAGCGTCGGGCAGTCTGAGATTCATCGTGAGCTATCCCGAAGCATTGGCCGAACTCGTGGCAAGCCGCAAATCCATAGCCGATCATACAATTAAATTTGTCAAAGGCTCGACCGCCGACCGGGAGCAGGTCGAACAATGGCTGCGCGAAAACGGCTTCAAAGAAGAGGATTATGTCTACGAACCGGGGCATTACGCAGTCAGAGGCTCAATCCTCGACATTTTCGGTTACTCGAACGAACTGCCCTACCGCATCGACTTCTTCGGCGACGAAATTGACTCGATAAGAACATTCAACGTCGAAACACAGCTGTCCGAACAACGTTTCGACGATATTGCGATCACGTCGAGCGTCTCACAATACAGTCGCGGCGAGTCGCTGCTCGACTACATCGAGCCATCAACCACGATTGCCGTCCGCGACCTCAGCCTGACCGTCAGCCGCATCAGGGCAATCGCCTCGGAAGAATTTTCGCAGAGCGCCATGATTGCCAACGAAGGCGATGCCAACGCCATGAAGCAGGTAGTCGACGCCGAAGATTTCGCACAAAAAATTGAGACCTTCCGCATCCTCGAGTTTACCTCGGCAGCAAACCTGCCCAAGGAGGCGAAGGCAGCCATCGACTTCGATTGCTCGCCGCAGGGTATCTATCATAAAAACTTCGACCTCATCAGCGAATCGTTCACGCGCCTGATAGCCGACGGTTACACCTTATATATTCTCAGCGACAACGAAAAGCAATTCGACCGACTGCGGGCCATTTTCGCCGACCGCGGCGACGACATCAGCTTTGTGCCGGTCAACTCCACCCTTCACGAGGGTTTCGTCGACCATGTCGCGAAGATGTGTGTGTTTACCGACCATCAGATATTTGACCGTTTCCACAAATACACACTCAAGAGCGACCGAGCCCGCTCGGGCAAACTTGCGCTCTCGCTCAAGGAACTCAGCCAGATCGAGGTCGGCGACTATATAGTCCACGTCGACCATGGCGTAGGCGTTTTTGCCGGCCTGCTCCGCACCGATGTCGGCGGCCGCACCCAGGAGATGATCAAACTCGTCTACAAAAACAACGACATCATCTTCGTTTCAATCCATGCGCTGCACAAACTTGCCAAATATCGCGGAAAAGAAGGCGTAGCGCCGAAAATCGACCGCATAGGCTCGGGCGCGTGGAACAAGGTCAAGGAGCGCACCAAGTCAAAGCTCAAAGACATAGCCCGCGACATGATACGCCTCTACGCCGCGCGAAAAGAAGAAAAAGGACATGCTTTCGCGCCCGACAGCTACCTCCAGCAGGAACTTGAAGCCTCATTTATATATGAGGACACCCCCGACCAGCTGACAGCGACACAGGCTGTCAAGGCCGACATGGAAAGCGAACGCCCGATGGACCGCCTGATTTGCGGAGACGTAGGCTTCGGCAAGACCGAGGTCGCTATCCGCGCAGCTTTCAAGGCCGCGGCCGACAGCAAGCAGGTGGCGGTGCTTGTGCCGACGACTGTACTTGCATATCAGCACTACAACACTTTCAGCGAACGCCTCAAAGACTTCCCTGTCAGAATAGATTATCTGTCGCGCGCCCGCAGTGCCAAGCAGGTCAAGGAAATCCTCGCCGATCTGGCCGAAGGCAAGATTGACATAATCATCGGCACACACAAGCTCATCAGCAAGAGCGTCAAGTTCAAAGACTTAGGACCGCTTATCATCGACGAAGAACAAAAATTCGGCGTAGCCGTCAAAGAAAAGCTCAAACAGCTCAAAGTCAACATAGACACACTGACCATGAGCGCTACGCCTATCCCGCGCACCCTGCAGTTCTCGCTTATGGGAGCGCGCGACCTCTCGGCCATAAACACTCCGCCGGCCAACCGCTATCCGATTGTGACGACGGTCACGGCGCTGAGCGATGACATAGTCAGCGAAGCCATCAACTTCGAACTCGCTCGCAACGGACAGGTATTCTTTGTCAACAACCGCATCGAAGGCCTTCACGAACTTGAAGCCATGATCAAACGGCTCGTGCCCGACGCGCGCACAGTGCTTGTCCACGGACAGATGCCGCCCGACAGGCTTGAGAAAGCCATTGTCGATTTCGCCGCTCACGACTACGATGTCCTGCTCGCGACGACAATTGTCGAAAGCGGCGTCGATATGCCCAACGTCAACACCATCATCATCAACAACGCCCAGAACTTCGGTCTCAGCGAGCTTCATCAGCTCAGAGGCCGCGTCGGACGCAGCTCGCGCAAGGCATTCTGCTATCTGACCGTGCCCCCGCAGCTGCCGCTGTCGCCCGTTGCGCGACGCCGTCTGCAGGCGATTGAAAGCTTCTCCGACCTCGGCGCAGGCATCCACATCGCCATGCAGGACCTCGACATACGCGGCGCAGGCAACCTTCTCGGAGCAGAGCAGAGCGGTTTCATCGCCGACCTTGGCTACGAAACCTATCAGAAAATACTCAAAGAGGCCGTCATGGAATTGCGCACCGAGGAATTCAGCGGCGTGCTGACAGCCGACACCCACACCGTCGTTCAGGACGACAGCGAGCCCGAATATGTCGCCGATTGCACAATCGAAAGCGACCTCGAGCTCTTGCTCCCGGCGTGGTATGTACCTCAGGAGAGCGAACGCATATCTCTCTATCAGGAACTTGACAGCATCGAACGCGAACTCGATGTAAAAGCCTTCCGATCAAGACTTGAAGACCGCTTCGGAAAAGTACCTAAAGAGACCCTCGAACTGCTTCGCATCCCGCGTCTGCGCCGTCTGGCCCGCCGTCTCGGAGTTGAAAAGGTTGTAATCAAGCAATCGACTATGTATCTTTACTTTGTCGGCGAAAACAATATCGCTTATTACCAGTCTCCGATGTTCGGCCGCCTGCTGAATTATCTACAGCAGAACCCGCGCAGAGTGAAGATACGCGAGCGCAACGGCCGACGCAGCTTTGCCATCGCCGACGTCGAAACCGTCGAGGCGGCTGTAGACATTTTACAGTCCGTCATCGAAATGGACGCAATTTAGTCGCGTCGCAGCAAAATTCCGTTTAAAAAAAGTTGAATTAGCAGAAATAGTGTTATCTTTGCAAAAGTGAGGTGTTTTGTCGCTCAGACATCGAAAAAGCGCCTGCTGAAACATTAAAACTAATCCTTTCTGCAGAATTATGACATTCAAAAAAATCCGGAATCTGCTTTTGACCGCTGCCGCTTTTGCCATGGCAGCAGGCATGTTGGTCGCATGCAACTCTGACAAAGACAAAACCACCGAAAAACCTAAATATCTGTGGATGTGCGGCGAAGCCAACTTCGACCATTTCGCAACCAAGGACTCTATCACATATTATCTCGAAAAAGCCAAAGAGACCGGCTTCAACAACGTTGTTGTCGACGTGAAGCCTATAGAGGCCAAAGCGCTTTACAAAAGCAAGCTCGTGCCCGAGTTGACCAAAGTCAACTCTTTGGAGGTCAACCGCGACTGGGATTACCTGCAGTACATGATCGACGAAGCACACCGTCTCGGCATGAAAGTGACAGCTTCGGCATGTGTTTTTCCCATCGGTTCTTCATGGTGGCAGAAAGGTCTGTGCTACGAAGACAGCACTTTCGACGGCCGCACCTGCATTGAATACCGTCCCGACGGCACAATGGAGGATATCCGCACCAATAAGACCAAAGTTGCCGCTTTCCTCAACCCCGTCCGCGAAGATTCGCGCAAATATGCCTTGGACGTGCTGACCGAAATCGTCAGCAACTACGACATCGACGGCCTGTCGCTCGACTATTGCCGCTTCCCCGACATGGAAAGCGATTTCTCGCCTGAGAGCCGTCAGGCTTTCGAAGCCTATATCGGCAAACAGGTCGAAATCTGGCCGGCCGACATTTTCACTTACGACGATAAGGGCGAACGCATACCCGGACAATACTATAAAGAATGGCTCGCATTCCGCGCCGGTGTGATTGCCGACTTCGTAAGATCGGTAAGCAATATGATTGATTCGATAAAACCCGAAGTCGAGCTCAACTATTGGGCTGCTTCCTGGATACATGCCATCGAAAAGAACGGCCAGAACTGGGCCAGCCCCCGCAGCGAATGGTGCAAGAAATACGACTACGGCACTGACGCATATCAGCAGGCCGGCTTCGCTCCGGCGCTCGACAACTTCATTGTCGGAGCTTATCTCGAACGCGTCTACGGACCGGAAGACAACGAATCTGTCGAATATGCTCTTGCTCGCGCAGACTCTGTCATAATGGGCGACTGCCATGTAATCGGTTCAATCCAGTCTATCAACCACTCCGCAAATGCCGACGACCCCCACAATCTGACTAACGCCGTCAGATGCTGCCTCGAAAACAGCGAAGGCCTGATGGTATTCGACATTTTCCATATCATCAACCGCAACCAGTGGGACGAAATTAAGCGCGGCATAGACGAATACGAACAAAACGAACAATAACAACTTAACAATATTACCATGAACATCAACGCATTTCTTCGGACTTGGGCCATCGCAGCCGCAACTCTGACATTTTTTTCATGCTCAGACGATTATGACATCTATCAGTATGAAGAAGTTCCCGACCCGCCACTGCCTTCAGGCATTGGCGAAGAACTTGAGCTGAACAAGCCCAAAGGCATATGGATTGACTGCGAAGCCAACTTCACGACCATGTCGACAAAAGCGGGCATCGACCGCGAACTCAACAAAATCAAAAACGCCGGCTTCACGTTCATTTATCTCGACGTGCAGCCTTCCAACGGCTACGCCCTCTACAAGAGCGACATTATGCCCTATTGCAACACCTTCGGTCCGAAGACTGTAACCCGCGACTACGACGACTACCTCGGCTATGTACTCGAAAAATGTGAGGAACTCGGCCTTGATGTAATCGCATCCACTTCGACTCTCGGCTTCGGCTACAAAAACAACGGCGTAACACAAGGCTATGT
This sequence comes from Muribaculaceae bacterium, assembly GCA_017889945.1. Taxonomy (GTDB): domain Bacteria; phylum Bacteroidota; class Bacteroidia; order Bacteroidales; family Muribaculaceae; genus CAG-873. The sequence goes on along the minus strand of JAGAOW010000055.1, from coordinate 13,543 downwards.
CTACGACCACTGGGATCAATGGAAAGATAAGGTTCAGGTGCGCAACGACATTACCAACCCCAACATCGTCGTTCCTATTACCGAAGACGACACACAGCCCTTTGTTCCCCTCAACCCCAGCGACCCCGATGTTCAGAAACTGCTGGTCAATGTCATGACTGAACTCGTGCAGCGTTATCCCAAAATCAAAGGCGTATGCTTCGACTACCTCCGCTACAACAACAACGACGGCGGTTGGTATGGCCTGGGCCAATACGACCTCGAAGATTATGCACGCTATTGGAACGAACCCGTTCCCAAACGCAACGAAATCATCACTGACGCCGGCGGCATCGGTCCGAAATTCGCAAAATGGATCGAATACCGTTCGATGGTCATCACAAACCTCGTCCGTCGCCTTGCAAACACAATCCGCGAAGTCAATCCAAAGTGTGAAGTCCACCTCTGGGCTTCTGCCGACTGGGGTTCGCGCTACTGCGTAGGCCAGAACTGGGCAAGTACACGCTATATTCCCGACGGAATCCGCTACACTGACACATACAACAAAACCGGCTTCGCCGACGCCATCGACGTGTTCGTGACCGGAGCTTACACCGAATACGTTTGGATTAAAGAATACCCGTCAACAGTCTGGACTGTCGAGAACTTCGTCAAGACATGGGACGATTACATCATGGGCGACTGCAAATGCTACGGCTCTATCGCTACATACGCACTCAATGCCCTCAAGATGGCCGACGCTACATATCTCTGTCTGCGATACACCGACGGCTACGCCAACTTCGAGCTTTCTCACGAAAACAACGGCAATCTCTGGGACGCTACTACGAAAGGCATCGAACGCTACGAAAAGTTAGTCGAACAAAATTCAAAAAAATAACATACACATATGAAAAGAACAACCCTATTGTTTGGGCTTATCGTTGCATCGGGGCTTACGGCCTTTGCCGGAAACTACTCGGTGACTTCGCCTGACAAACAGATCACAATCAACGTTGAAACAGGCAAAACTCTGACCTGGAGCGTCGTACGCAACGGTCAGACTGTCATCGCTCCCTCAGCCATAGGTCTCGACATCGAAGGCGTAAAAGTACAACCGGGCATCAATCCCAAAGTTAAAAAAGCGTCCCGTCGCACAGCCGACGACGTTCTGAAACCAGTCGTGCCCACCAAATTCAGCGAAGTGCGCGACAACTACAACGAGCTGACTCTCAAAATGTCGGGCGACTACTCTGTTCAGTTCAGAGCCTACGACAATGGTGCGGCTTACCGCTTCGTAAGCTCTCGTCCGGGCGAAATCACTGTCAACAACGAGACCGCCGAATTCAACATGCCCGAAGGCACTCTGACCTACTGGCCGACCGGCGAACTCCGCGCCAACTACATGTCATCGCAGGAATCTCTTTTCGAGAACATGACTCTCGACTCTGTCAAGCCTGACAATGTCGGCTATCTGCCCATTTACATGCAGACTCCCGACGGCACACGCGTCGTTGTGACCGAAGCCGGACTCGAGGACTACTCCAACCTTTTCCTCAAAGCCGACGGAACATCCAACCTTGACGGCGTTTTCCCCAAGGTTATCAAAGAAAAACGCATGCGCCGTCCCGAAGAAGGATGGGGCAGCGACCGTTGCATCGAAATCGAATCACTCCAGCCTTACATCGCCAAAGTCAGCGGCAAGCGCGAATTCCCATGGCGCGTGGCCATGATTAGCCCCGACGACGCAGGCCTGCTCGAGAACTACCTCGCATGGCAGCTGTCCAACCCCTCTGTCATCGAGGATGCATCATGGATCAAACCGGGCCGCATCTCTTGGGACTGGTGGTCGAATATGAACGTCTACGGCCCTGATGTCGACTTCGAAGCCGGCATCAACACCGCCACATATAAGAAATTTATCGACTTCGCCGCAAAACACGGTTTTGAATACATCCTTCTCGACGAAGGCTGGTCGGCAAGCACCCTCGACCTCAAGCACTACAAACCCGAAGTCAATGTCGAAGAACTCGTCGACTATGCTGACAAACGTGGTGTAGGCCTCGTGCTGTGGGGTCTGTGGAATCCGCTTGAAGAAGACATCGACGGCATCCTTTCGACATATGAGAAATGGGGCGTCAAAGGCATCAAAATCGACTTCATGGACCGTTCGGACCAGGATATGGTCAACTTCTACGACAAAGTCGGTGCGGCCGCAGCCAAACACCATCTGCTCGTCGACTTCCACGGCGCTTACAAACCCTCGGGCATGCAGCGCAAATATCCCAACATCATGACCTTCGAAGGCGTTCTCGGCAACGAATACAACAAAGGCGGCGGCGACGGCTACCACGCTTCGGTCACTCCCGACCACAACATCATGCTGCCCTTTATCCGCAACCTCGCTGGCCCGATGGACTTTACTCCCGGCGGTGTCCGCAACGCGACTCGCGACGACTATGCCGGCAACTGGGCTCACCCGATGACACTTGGCACTCGCGCCCATCAGGCCGCCATGTTTGTCGTCTTCGAAAGCCCGCTGCAGATGATTTGCGACTCGCCCTCCAACTATGAAGGCGCTCCCGGCTATGCCGAATTCCTTGCACAGATTCCTGTGACTTGGGACGAAACTGTCGGCATCGACGCAGCTATCGGCGACTACCTCGTCATGGCACGTCGCAACGGCGACAAATGGTATATCGCCGCAATGTCCGACTGGCAGCCGCGCGACATCGAACTCAAACTCGACTTCCTCCCGCAGGGCAAATGGTCGATGGAGTCAATGGCCGACGGTGCTAACGCCCACAGACAGGCTACCGACCACAAATTCGAGAAAAAAACTGTTTCGACCGGCGACACCCTCAAACTCCATCTCGCTCCGGGTGGCGGCTGGGTCGCAATCCTGACTCCTGAAAAATGAAAAGAATATTAATAAGCATGGTCGCAGCGCTCACAATGATGAGCGCTGCGGCTGCATCTTTGATTTCGCTGAGCGGACGAGTTTTGTCCGACGGCAAACCCGTAGCCGGCGTGCCTGTCACTGACGGCATTCAGATTGTTACTACCGACAAATCAGGCAAATACTCCATGAAGTCGGCCGAAGACACCAAGTTTGTCTACATTACCCTGCCCGACGGCTACAAAGTGCCCGTCGACAGCGGTGTGCCCGTCTTGTACGCCGACATCATGCCTGATTCGAAAGGCCGTTTCCGCCATGATTTCAACCTCGAGCGTTCCGACCGCGACATGACCCGTCAGGTGCTCTTCGTCATGGCCGACCCTCAGGTCTATTTTGACCCCAACCTCGACGAAGTCGAAAAGGCCGCACTCGAAATGAAAGCCACCGTCGAGAATGAATATCCCGACCGCGAAGCGCTCGGCATCGTCGTCGGCGACATCATCGGACGCATCAGTCAGGGCGACAAATATTTTCCCTGGATGATTCGCAACATCGCCAAAACCGATTTCCCCTATTTCTATGTCTGCGGCAACCACGACATAGAGATGGACGTTCCGACCAACGATGAGTCGCGCAAATCGTTCAACCGCTACTTCGGCCCGACCTACTACTCATTCAATCGCGGTAAAATCCACTATGTCGTGCTCGACGACGTATATTGGATGGGACGTTACTATGCCGGCTACCTCGACAAAAAGCAGCTCGACTGGCTCAAACAGGATCTTGCTCTTGTTCCCGAAGGCTCTACGGTTATCGTCTCTATGCACATCCCCGCATACTCCCGCGAGGCACGTCATCAGGAGTGGAACAAAGAGTCATATCACAAGGTGCTCAGCAACCGCAAGGCCCTCTTCGACATTCTCAAACCCTACAACGTGCATCTGATGACAGGTCATGAGCACTACAACGAGAATTATATCCTCGCCGAAAATCTCTATGAGCACTGCCATGCCCCGCTGTCAAACCTCTTCTGGTGCGCTCCCTGGGCCATGGACGGCACTCCGAGCGGATATGCCGTTTACGAAATCGACGGCGACAAAATCAATTGGTACTACAAATCTGTCGGTCGCGACAAAGACTACCAGTTTGAACTCTATCCGACCGGCGTCTCTCGCGAGCATCCCGAAGCCATCGTCGCCAACATCTGGAATGTCGACTCGTCATGGAAAATCGAATGGTTTGAAGACGGCAAGCCGATGGGCGAAATGACCCGCTATGTCGGACGCGACCCCAACATTTGGAACGATGTCGTGACTAACGGCAAAAACTATGCCTTCCCCTACATGGGCACGGACATTACCGAACACATGTTCTATGCCGTTCCCAATAGTGATTCGTCTGTAATCACAGTCAAAGCTACAGACCATAATGGAAATGTCTATACTCAGACACTCGACCAAAAAACACGAAAAGGATTATGAACAAACTATTGATACTTACGCTGTCGGCCGCCGCTGTGCTGACCGCTTGCTCAAAGCAGGACAATGAGGTAGCCTCGCCCGACGGTAAAATTAAATTCGCCTTCGACAACAGTGCCGAAGGCCTGTTCTACAGCGTAGCCGAGGACGGTCAGCAGATTATTGCGCCCTCTCGCATGGGTTTTGTCCTCGCCGGCAACGACTCTGTGGCCCGCTTCGATGTCATTGGCGTGGAGCGTAGCTCGCATGATGACACATGGGAAACGGTGTGGGGCGAAAACCGCTATATTCGCGACAACTACAACCAACTGACCGTCAATCTTCGTCAGAAAAGTGCCGACAGTCTGGCCGTCAACCTCGAAGTCAGAGTCTTCGACGACGGATTCGGCTATCGCTACGTTTTCCCCGAGCAGTCGCGCGACTCTCTAATAATAATGGAAGAACTGACCGAATTCAAAGTTCCGGCAGGCTCTAAGGCATGGGGCATGACCGCATCCGACCCCTATTATGAAGATTATTTCCATCTTAAACCGATTGCCGACCTTGACACAGTCCGTACTCCCCTGACCGTTGAGACCGGCTCGAAATATCTCGCAGTCCACGAAGCCAATCTGACCGACTATCCCAAAATGGACATTATCGGCCTCGACTCCGTCACTCTGAAGGCTCGCCTTGTACCTTGGTCGACTGGCGTGGCCGCATACATTCCCGTTCCCTTTGCAACGCCCTGGCGCACTGTCATTATCGGCGATCGTCCGGGTGAGCTTGTTGAATCTTCACTGATGCTCAATCTCAACGAACCCTGCGCAATCGCTGACCCATCTTTCGCCAAACCGATGAAATATATCGGCGTATGGTGGGAGATGCACCTTGGCAACGGCACATGGTACTATGGCCCGGACCACGGCGCTAACACCGCCCATGTCAAAGAATATATCGACTTCGCGGCCGAACACGGAATCCCCGGTGTGCTCGTCGAAGGTTGGAACATCGGATGGGAAGGCAACTGGCCCACAAACGACCACTTCGATTTTACCAAGCCTTACCCCGACTTCGACATAAAGGAAATCACTGACTATGCCGCTTCGAAAGGCGTTCAGCTTGTCGGTCATCACGAAACCGCAGCATGGACCAAAAACTATGAGAACCAGCTCGACACGGCTTATCAGTACTATGCCGACCACGGCGTTCACAACGTCAAGACCGGCTATGTCAACGTGCTGATGGACGGCAAGGAAGACCACAGCAGCCAATATGGCGTCCGTCACTACCGCAAAGTCATTGAGACTGCGGCTCGTTACGGCACTAATATCGACAACCATGAGCCGGTCATGCCGACAGGTCTGCAGCGCACCTACCCCAACCTGATGACTCAGGAAGGTGTACGCGGACAGGAACACAACGCATGGGATCCTGACGGTGGTAATCCTCCCGAACACACTGTCGTGATGCCCTTTACCCGCGGTCTGGCAGGTCCGATGGACTACACTTTCGGCACTTTCAACTTCGACAACCCCGTCTATCCTTTTGCCCGCGTGCGCACAACTCTCGCAAAGGAACTCGCGCTCTATGTCATCATCTACAGCCCGATGCAGATGGCGTCTGACACCCCGGCCAACTACGCCGCCAAGCCCGACGCTTTCCAGTTCATCAAAGACGTGCCCGTCGACTGGGAAAAGACCCTTGTGCCTGACGCTGTCATAGGAGACTATGTTGTCACAGTCCGTCAGGACCGCAATTCGACCGATTGGTATCTCGGCGCTGCTACTGACGAAAACGCCCGCGAACTCGATGTCAAACTCGACTTCCTCGAACCTGATGTCGAATACACCGCTCAGATCTATGCCGATGCGCCCGACGCCGATTGGGAAACCAATCCTACAGCCTACACCGTGAGCGAGAAAACTGTCAGCGCTGCCGACACTCTTCCTCTCCATCTTGCAGCCGGCGGCGGAACTGCAATTAGATTCATCAAGAAATGATAGCTCTCCGACATATTAAATCAGTTTTTCTTGCCGCAATCTCTCTGCTTTTTGTTCAGTGCGCGGCAACCGACCCTGACGAGCAGGCTGCGGCCGAGCTCGCCGGGCGTATTGTGCCCGATGTGGCATCGCGTTTTGTTTTCGTCAAAAGCGTCTCGGCCGACAGCGTCGACTGCTTTTTGCTGCGCTCCGACGGCGACAAAATTGTCATCGAAGTCAACAACGACGGTTCGATGGCCGTCGGTCTCAATTATTACCTGCGTAATTATTGTCTGACCGAAGTGTCGTGGTACGCGGCCGAACCGGTCGAGCTTCCCGATGTGCTTCCTGCAGTCGAACCGACAGGGCTGATTGAGGCTCGTCTGCCCAACCGCTTCTTCCTTAACTACTGCACTTCGGGCTACTCGATGCCCTTCTGGAACTGGTCCGACTGGGAACGTTTCATCGACTGGATGGCTCTCAACGGCGTCAACCTGCCCCTTGCCACAACCGGTCAGGAAGCCATATGGTACAACGTCTGGTCTAAACTCGGCCTCAACGACGAGGAAATCCGATCATATTTTACCGGCCCGGCACATCTGCCATGGCATCGCATGTGTAACCTCGACGGTTGGCAAAGCCCTCTTCCCCACGAATGGCTCGACGAACAGGCTCAGCTGCAGCGCCGCATCATCGAACGCGAGCGTCAGCTCTCCATGCGGCCCGTTCTCCCCGGCTTCGCAGGCCACGTCCCCGAAGCGTTCGCCGCTCGCTATCCCGACGCGATTACGACCACTGTCAGTCAGTGGGGCGGCTTCCCCGACGAATACCGCTGCACCTATCTCAGTCCGGCAGACTCGCTGTTTGCTGTCATTCAGAAAGAATATCTGACAGAGCAGACACGCCTTTACGGCACTGACCATATTTACGGCATCGACCCCTTCAACGAAGTCGACCCGCCGACTTGGGCGCCCGACTCGCTCGCGATGATGTCGCGCAACATTTATGAATCTGTCGCTGCCGTCGACCCCGAAGCCGTTTGGCTTCAGATGGCGTGGCTTTTGTATGCCGACCCTCAGCACTGGACGCCGGCCACGGCAAAAGCCTATCTGCAAGGTGTTCCCCAAGGCCGCATGATGCTTCTCGACTACTATTGCGAGAATACACAGGAATGGAAGATGTTCGACTCTTTCTACGGTCAGCCCTACATCTGGTGCTACCTCGGCAACTTCGGCGGCAATTCGTTCATTGCCGCACCCTTGCGCGATGTCGCCCGACGGATTGACGATGTTTATGCCAACGGCGGAAACAATCTCAGTGGCATAGGCTCGACTCTCGAAGGTCTCGACCTTAATCCTTATATGTATGAATATGTGCTTTCTCGCGCATGGAATCTTCCGGCCGGCCCCGATGCCGCCGACGTCATCGCAGACAGCCGCGTAGGCCGCATCGACGAAAACGCCCGTCAGGCATGGCAACTTTTGGCCGACAGCGTTCTCATCAGCCCCGCGCTTTGCGGACAAGGCCCTCTGACCAACTGCCGCCCGACGCTCGACGGTTTCGCATGGTGGACAGTCAAGCCCAATATCGACTACCCCAACAATACACTCGTACGCGCCTGGGGCAAACTCCTCGAAGCTGATTCCTGCAACCGCGACAGCTATGTCTTCGACTGCGTCAACCTCGGACGTCAGGCCATGAGCAACTACTTCATCGCCCTGCGCGACGATTTCAACGATGCTTATCAGCGCCGCGACTTGGATTCTCTGCGTGTGCGCGGAGAGCGCATCAAAGAGTTCTTTGCCGACCTGACTACCTTGCTTCGCGGACACTCGGGCTTCTCGCTGCGCAAGTGGATCGACGATGCCCGCAGCCATGGTGTGACTCCCGAGCAGAAAGACTATTATGAACGCAATGCCCGCACGCTGATTACCATCTGGGGTCCGTCTAAAGATCTCAACGACTACGCCAACCGCCAGTGGGCCGAGCTTAACGACAGCTACTATGCTCCCCGATGGCAGATGTTTGTCGACCGCGTAATTGACGCTGCCGCCAATGGCCGCACTTTCGATGCCGACGAATTCTATCAGGCATCGCGCGATTTCGAAAACTCTTGGATAGATCCCTCGGTAACAATCAACTACCTTGAGCCTCTCGATGGCATAGAGGTCTCACGCAAGATGTACGACAAATACGCGCCTCTCATCCTCGCTCATCCTGCATCAGCAGCCCCGACTGCAGTTGCGTCTCACCATCACTGGTAACAGACCTACTGTAGTGCAATAACTTAGCGGCCCGGACTTTCAATAAGCCCGGGCCGCCCTATTAATCATCTGTATTATATACTTTATTCTTCTATCGTGGCAGTCTCCACTATGCTGTCGCACACTTCTTCGATGCTGTCATTTTCGGCGGGGATTTCCATCCTGACGCGGTCTTCACACCGAGTTATCGGCGTCGCGGTTTCTGTCACATAGACAATTACTGCCAATCCGAGCACGAACACAGTTACTACTGCCGTAATTATTGCATATGTTGTTTTTTTCATTGCTGTTTAATTTTTAGAGTCAAGAAATTGCTGATACATTTCCGCCACTTGCCCGGGAGTGATTTCGAGCAACGACAGCTGGCGGAAGAAATTACGGGCAACCGACCCGAAGAGTTCTTTGCGCCTGAGTTCTATCACTTGCGAGCGTGCGCCGGCTGCCGTGAAATAGCCGAGACCTCGTTTATTGTAAATGATTTCGAGTCCCGAAAGATAGTCATAGGCGCGCATTACAGTGTTGACGTTTACCTCGACCCGGGCGGCATACTCTCTTACCGATGGTATGCGGCTGTCAGCCGTAAGTTCGCCTGTCAGTATCTTGTCGCAGATATCGTCTACTATCTGAAGATATATGGCTCTGCTGCTGTTTAAATCTAACATGGTCGGTTAAAAGCGATTAATGATTTCGCTTTCTTTGAAGCGATAGTAAGATGTTATCAGACAGAATGCAGACCAGATTAATGGTGCGTAATTAGCAATCCAATATTTTACCAACACACATGCGCTATGACTAATCACGCGAGATCCTTGAGGACCTAAATATGAATCCAGATTAACGGCTATAAACCCGAATATTATAATAAACACTACCACCGAACCGAATGTCTTAAGAAACGAGTTCTTGGGCCAGACGGTGCTGCCGAGCACAAAAGTCATCTGCATCGCGAAAAAGTAGCTCCAGAGAAACCATTTACTCTCGGCCATTCGCATCACTGAATACCAGCCGAAAAAGTGAAGATTAGGAAGATCGCCATACTGTGTGCGGACATACATAACTCTCACTACGTCGGCGAGCGTATAGCAGAGAAGATATGCAAGCGTCACAAAAACTATGCAGATTGTAAAACGTGTAGCGAATTTCTCTAACTGCGAGGCCGGCGACATAATGGAGTTAAGACGGAGGCCGTTGCTCGTCATGTTCTTCATGAAGAGCGAAGCTCCGAGACCGCAGAACACAAAGGCGCATAAGCGCGATATAAGGAAACTGCCTTCTGACTGTAGCGCTCCGTAGTCCTCGGGACTTATATGATGGGGATGTGTGGCAATGATGAGCAGAATGGTAGTCACTCCGAACATAAGCAGCATTCTGAGCAACCATGCTTTGCCGTTGAGTTTCAGTTCGCGCATAAGGCATTTTCCGAAACGCCCGAAATCGAATGTCTGTGATATCGTTTCCATTACTGTTTGTATACGGTGTTGAACATTGAGTTAATTGTCTCACGCTTCGATGTGGCGAGGTCGAACAGAAGCTCAAGATTGACCTCTGTGTCATAGCTTCCGTCGTTGGCTATCGCTATCTGCGCTCCACCGACTGCCGGCAGACTGACAAGCGCACTGTTGATACGTTCGCTGTCGGCCGTGCTGATAAAGGCAAGTTTGCGGCTGATTTCGCTCATAGAGCTGTCGAGCAACACCGTCTGATTGTCCATGATTACGACATGGTCGATAATCTTGTCGATATCACGCACCTGATGGGTCGAGATGATTATAGTCTTGTCGTCTGTGACCGACGAGGCGATGAAGCGACGGAATGCAGCCTTGCTCGGAATGTCGAGACCGTTGGTCGGCTCGTCCATCAGCAGAAGCGAAGTGTTGCACGCCAATGCAAAACTCATAAACACTTTCTTGCGCTGACCGAGCGAGAGCGATGTCAGCTTGTAGCGCGTCACATCGCCGACCTCGAATGTTGCCAGATGTCTGTACATGTCCTGCTCGGAGAAACGCGGATAGAATGGAGCGTTGATTTTGACAAATGTGCCGAGTGTCACTGCCGGCAACGTCAACTCGTCGGGCACGATGAAGATGTCGGACAGCGTCTGCGGGAGACGGCGGCGGGTGTTGACGCCTTTTAACGTCACTTCGCCGCTTTTGGGAGTCAGCAGACCTGCGATCAGATAGAGCAAGGTCGATTTGCCTGCACCGTTAGAGCCGAGCAAACCGTAGACCGCACCACCTTCGAACGCCATCGACAGATTGTCTATCGCCGGAGTCTTTCGTCCGGGATAGCGGAATGTTAGATTTTCGATTTTAAGCATTGTGATTGTTAATAATAGATTATAGATTATCAGTGGACTAAATCAGAAAAATTAAAATCAGGCAAAGCACTCCGAGTATCTTTGCCACGAGACTGGATGAATCGAGAAAGAAAAAGTTCATTTTATTTCAGTTTTATATCAGTTTTAAAATCGCTATAGTGTAATAGTGTTCTATGACACTGCAAATGTATGGCCTTTTTTCTTACCCGCCAAATATTTTCGCATATTTTTTCCAAAATAATTAATTTTGCATAATCATACATATATTATATAAGCAATAGCGTTAATTAGATATGCAACATCCCGAAAACGACGAAAAATATAGCGGACTGACTGTCAACAGCGGAGTGGCCCAGCCACCTTCGGTCAATCCTTATCTCCATAAGCGCCCCAAACGCAAACCTCTGCCTACGGCCTCCGAGCTTGTCGAAGGCATACTCAAAGGCGATGTCACGGTGCTGAGCCGCGCTGTGACGCTTGTCGAAAGCCTCAACCATGACCACCAGGCCGTGGCTCAGGAAGTTATCGAAAAGTGTCTGCCCCACTCGGGCAATTCGCGACGCATCGGCATCACAGGCGTTCCGGGCGCAGGCAAAAGCACCTCTATCGATGTCTTCGGCCTCCATGTGCTGCGCGACGGCGGCAAACTCGCCGTTTTGGCCATTGACCCTTCGAGCGAGCGCACAAAAGGGTCGATACTCGGCGACAAAACCCGTATGGAGAAACTCGCTGTCCACCCCGACGCCTTCATCCGCCCCAGCCCGTCGGCCGGCTCGCTCGGCGGCGTGGCGCGCAAGACCCGCGAAACCATCGTCCTCTGCGAGGCCGCCGGCTATGACAACATTTTTGTCGAGACAGTCGGTGTCGGTCAGAGCGAGACGGCCGTGCATTCGATGGTCGATTTCTTCCTGCTCATTCAGCTCGCCGGCACAGGCGACGAACTCCAGGGCATAAAACGCGGCATCATGGAGATGGCCGACGGCATAGTCATAAACAAAGCCGACGGCGACAACATCGATCGCGCCCGTCTGGCTCAGGCCCAGTTCCGCAGCGCTCTCCACCTCTTCCCGCCGACAGCCTCCGGCTGGTCGCCCGAAGTGCTGACCTATTCAGGCTATTTCGAACTCGGCATTCCCGAAGTCTGGGACATGATTGACCGCTACTTCGACTTCGTCAAATCAAACGGCTACTTCGAGCGCCGCCGACGCGAACAATCGCGCTATTGGATGTATGAGACTATCAACGAACAACTTCGCTCGCACTTCTACAACAACCCCGAAGTCTCCCGCCGTCTGACCGCCGAAGAAGCCGATGTGCTCGCCAACCGCCGCAGCTCCTTTGTCGCAGCCAAAGACATGCTCGACTTCTATTTCAACAAAATGAATCTGAATCAAAATGATTAAGAGAATTTTTTTTACACTCTCCGTTCTGCTGCTCTCGGCAGTGATAGCCTCAGCCGCAGACAACAAGACTATCCAATTCGAAGAAACGACCTACGACTTCGGAACAGTCAAATCCGACAACGGCCCGGTCAAACACGAATATGAATTTGTCAACACCGGCGATGTGCCTTTGACCATACTCTCCGCTTCGGCGAGTTGCGGCTGCACACGCCCCAAATATACCCCCGAGCCTGTCAAACCCGGCAAAAAAGGGAAAATAACCGTCAACTTCCTCCCCGCCGGACAACGCGGCTATATAAGCAAGGACATCAAAGTCCGCTACAAATCAGCAGGTTCTAAGACGCGCAACATCACGCTCAAAATTACCGGCAACGTCGTTCCCGAATAATCACATTAGCAAGACCACACCATTAATCACATGAAATCTAAAGTCAGATTAAGCCGTTTTTCGATATTTGTGACGACTTTTCTAAACTGCGCGTTGTATATCATCTGCTTTTTTACCCTCAGAGAAAAACCGATCTTCTTTATCCTGCTGTCTATAGCCCTGCTGCTACTGATTTCGGGACTCTTATATGGGCCGATTTCTATTAAAGCCGATTCGGAGTGTATAACAATCAGCAGCATCATGAGAAAGCAAAGGCTGATGATGCGCAATGTAGAAAGCGTCGAGCTGTTCCAACCGACCATGGGTGCAATCCGAATCTTTGGTTCAGGCGGTTATATGGGCTATTGGGGTATTTTCAGAGAAAGCGACATCGGCCGATATGTGGCTTATTACGGCAAAGCGTCCGATTGCTTTCTCGTCCGCATGAAAAACGGCGACAAATACGTCCTCGGCTGCGAAAATCCCCGCCCCATGGTCAACTACATCTCCTCCCAAATCAAATAAACCTTAGTGGCTGATACACAAATCACATCACAAAACTTATACCTTTTGCTTCCGGGCAAAGTGAGCAAGATGGCTGTAATGTATGCCGAAGACTTCGGATTATCAATAACTGAAGCATTAAATCGCATATACCAATCTTCTACTTACCGCCAACTTGAAGACGAAGAAACCAAGTTATGGCACTATGGCCCGGTAGCCTTATACCAAATGTTTTTGGAGCAAAATTAACCCCGAACCTATCTCACTAAAATTCAACCTCTTAAACCAAAACAACTGCGTTTTCCTATAATTTTACCCCTCAAATAACTGCGTTTTCCATAAAATTTCGGGGTCATTTTACTGCGTTTTCC
>JAGAOW010000054.1 GCA_017889945.1 Muribaculaceae bacterium | reverse complement strand
TTCCTTCAGCTCAACTCTGACAAGAAGTCTCTTACGCTCGACGCCGCAACTCCCGACGGTAAGGAAATTTTGACAAAACTTATCCAACAGGCCGACGTATTCATCGAAAACCTGCATCCGGGCGCAATGGACAAACTCGGTTTCAGCTGGGAAGTTGTCCACAAACTTAATCCGAAATGCGTCTACGCAACAATCAAGGGCTTCCCTCTGAGTTCGAAATATGCTGATTTGAAGGCATATGAACCTGTAGCGCAGGTTACTGCCGGCGCAGCATCAACAACAGGCTGGTATGAAGGCGAATACGACATCCCGACACAGAGCGGTGCAGCCCTCGGCGACTCCAACACCGGCATGCACTGTACTATCGGTATTCTTGCCGCTCTGCTTCAGCGTGAAAAGACAGGCGAAGGTTCATTCGTCTATCAGTCAATGCACAACGCATGTCTTAACCTTTGCCGTATCAAGACACGTGACCAGCTTACCCTCGAAAAACTCGGCTACCTCACACAGTTCCCGCAGTATCCCGACGGAAAATTCGGCGACTTCGTTCCCCGTTCAGGCAACCAGGAAGGTTCGGGCGTGCTCGGATGGACATATAAATGTAAAGGATGGGAAACCGACCCGAATGCCTATGTATATGTTATACTCCAGCGTGGAGCAAAAGATTTCGAAAATGCTTGCGCAGTTCTCGGCTTCGAAGACTGGCTTACAAACCCCGACTTCAACACTGCAGACGCCCGCGACCGCCACAAACAGCAGATTTGGGCGCGCATACAGCAATTCTGTATCGACAAGACCAAATATGAGGTCACAGAACTTCTCTCCAAGGGTGGTGTTCCTGTTGCTCCTGTGCTCAGCACCAAGGAAATCATGGACGACGAAACCCTCTACGACGGCAACACACTTGTCCGTATCAACCAGGGCGGCGGCGTAGGCGAATTTGTCACTGTCGGTGTTCCTTTCACTATCTCTAACTATCAGCCTACCTACGGTCCTTGCCCGACACTCGGTCAGAACACCGCAGAAGTCCTTTCTTCACTGGGTTACACTGCCGAACAGCAGGCTCAGTTTGAAGCAAACGGCACAACCAAGCCTCTTCCCAAAACTGCAACAAAATAACTTCAGTCATGGCTACTAACAATAATACTAACCCCACACAGGCCGCTGCCCCGAAATTTCCAGATCAGGTTACGGGCATGTACATTCTGGCACAGTCGCTAAAGCGGCTCGGCCTGATGGATGTCTACGGGCTAATCGGCATCCCTGTAACCGAAGTTGCCTATGCCATGCAGAAAATCGGCATTAACTACTACGGTTTCCGCTTCGAGCAACAGGCCGGTATGGCTGCCGCTACCCACGGCTACCTGACAAAGAAGCCGGGTGTGCTGCTGACCGTTTCCTCTCTCGGTTTTATGAACGGACTTACGGCGACAGCCAACGCGACAGTCAACTGCTACCCGATGATTCAGATTTCGGGCGCAAGCGACCCGACTATGGTCGACATGGACATGGGCACTTATGAGCAGCTCGATCAGCTCAACACGGCTCGTTCACTCGTCAAAGCCGCGTTCCGTTGCAGCCACGCCAAGGATATTCCGAGAGCTGTCGCCCGCGCTTATCGCGCGGCTGTCAGCGGTCGTCCCGGCGGCGTATATATCGACATGACAACTCCGGCACTCGCCGAAATCATGGATGCAAAAGACGCCGAAGCGCTCTATTATGAACCCGTCGACATAACGACTCCTGTGTTACCTAACACAGAGTCAGTCGCCCGTGCAGTCGAGTTGCTGACATCGGCTAAACGTCCGGCCTTGCTTTTAGGCAAAGGCGCGGCCTACGCTCAGGTCGACGACAAAATCAAAAAACTTGTCGAAACCGCCCAGCTTCCATATCTGGCTATGTCTATGGCCAAAGGTCTTATGCCCGACGACGGCCCGCTCAGCGCACTTTCATGCCGCAGCACCATCATGGAGCAGGCCGACGTGGTCATGGTCATCGGAGCGCGTCTCAACTGGATGCTGTCGTTCGGCCGCGGCAAATGGAATCCGGCCGTCAAGTTCATTCAGCTCGACGTCGAACCTCGCGAAATCGACCGTAACGTTCCGATTGCCGCCCCGGTAATCGGCGACCTCGGCGCATCTCTCGACGCAATTCTTGCCGAACTCGCAGGCAAGAAGATGTCGGCCGACCCGGCTTGGCTTACATCGCTGCAGGCCGAGACAAAGGTCAAAGGCGCGAAGTTTGCCAAACGTCTTACCGAAAACGCAGCCGTGACTCCTATGGACCACTGGACTGCAATCGGAGCAATCAAGCCCGTTCTTGAGGCTAATCCCGACGTTATCCTGATTAACGAAGGTGCAAATACGCTCGACGACACACGCGACGCTGTCAACATGGCTCTGCCGCGCCACCGCGTCGACTGTGCATCATGGGCCATCATGGGCATGGGCATGGGCTCGACCATCGGCGCTGCCGTAGCAACGGGCAAAAGCGTCGTAGCTGTCGAAGGCGACTCGGCTTTCGGTTTCTCGGGAATGGATTTCTCGACCATCTGCCGTTACAAACTGCCTTGCACGGTTGTGATTTTCAACAACGGCGGCATATATAACGGTGTCGGGGTCAATCCTTCGGGTGGCGACGCTCCCGCTCCTACGACTCTCGATATCAACGCACGATACGACAAACTCGGCGACGCATTCGGCGCACAGACCTACTATGTAACGACCCCACAACAGCTTACCGACGCCCTTACCGAGGCCATCGCTTCGAAGAAACCTTGCCTGATTGACGTTCAGCTTGCTGCTGACTCCGGCAAAGAAAGTGGCCATATCGGCTATCTCAATCCGACTCCTCTTATTCAATATTCTGTCTGACATACGTTTCACAAAGTGAAGCCACGCCCGTAACGGGTATGGCTTCACTTTAAAACTATCTATTTTATGGAACATATACTACTTTATGCCATTGTCCCGATTGTCGTGGTTATGCTTGCGGGATATATCTCGGGAAAGAAAAACATTTTCACGGGGCAAGATGCTAAAAAATTCAACAAAGTCGTGCTCGACTACGCATTGCCCGCCGCTCTCTTCGTGTCAATCGTTCAGTCGACTCGCGAAGACCTCGCAAAAGATCTCAAGCTGACGCTTGTATCTCTTATAGGCATCATGGCCTGCTTCATGTTGGTATATTTTGTGTTCAAATACTGTTTCAAGAAGAATACAGGCGCTGACGCAGCCGTATCGGCACTTATCAGCGGTTCGCCAACCATTGGCTTCCTCGGATTTGCAGTACTTGAGCCTATATTCGGCACAACTCCGGCCGTGGCGCTCGTTGTCGCAATCGTCGGCATCGTCGTCAACGCCGTCGGCATTCCTGTCGGTCTGTCTCTGATGAACGCTTCTCTCGAAAAACAGCAACCCGGCTCAACTAAAAAACAAAGCGCATGGAAGCCTGTCATACACGCTCTCGAGCAACCCGTTGCGTGGGCACCTATCCTCGCTGTCATTCTCGTCCTCTGCGGACTGAAATGGCCGGACTGGGCAAGTCCATCATTCGACCTTATCGCCAAAGCTAACGCCTCTATGGCAGTGTTCTCGGCCGGTATCACACTTTCGGCAATCAAATTCTCCGTCAACTGGCAGGTCATTCTCGGTTCTATAATGAAGATGCTCCTCATGCCTCTGGTAATTCTGGTATTCGGACTCTTGGTCCACATGGATCCGTTCAACCTCAAGATGCTTGTCGTGGCAGCAGCTCTGCCTCCTGCATTCTCAGGCATTATCATCGCCGACGAATACGACACCTATGTCGCAACCGGCACCTCTTCATTGACCCTGAGTGTAATCGTATTTATCGGAGCATGTCCTCTATGGATTTGGCTGACCGATATGGCTCTCAAGATGTTCTGATAGCACCCGCCACTGTCGATTGACAATAAAGGCTATTAAAAAAAGAAGCCACTTTGAAATTTCAAAGTGGTTTCTTTTTTAATCAAGTGATCCATATTGGATTCGAACCAATGACCTCTTCCCTGTCCAGGAAGCGCTCTAAACCCACTGAGCTAATGAATCTTATGTTAGCGTCAGAGTGACATCGTTGTGATCCGGATGCGACTCGAACGCATGACCGTCTGCTTAGAAGGCAGATGCTCTATCCAGCTGAGCTACCGGACCATCCTTGCGACTGCAAAGTTACATAGAATTTTCCGTATTACAAAACGCTATTCGCGAATAAACACGCATCTTCGGCAAAAAACATCAAAAAACATCGCAAAATAACTCTCTGTCGCATGCTAAACGGGCTTTTCACACGGTTCGAAGAGGCGGATTTTCGTTTTTTCATTAATTTTGCATGGCGTTGGTTCGGCGTACGTCGTCGGAAACAGTGATACTGCGGCGACAGCAGCTGAACTTATCGCCTACGCGATTGTTATATCTTATATAATATTACAAAGTAAAAGAACTAAAGAATATGAGTGAATTCAATGATTTCATCAGCCAGAGCAAACCGACCCTTGTCGATTTCTTTGCCACATGGTGCGGTCCGTGCAAAATGCAGTCTCCGATTATCGAACAGGTAAAAAACGCTGTCGGCGATTCTGCCAACGTGCTCAAAATCGATATTGACAAAAACCACGAGGTCGCTGCCCGATACAATGTTCAATCTATCCCGACACTGATCATCTTCCAGAACGGCGAACCGATCTGGCGTGCCGTCGGTCTGCAGCAGGGCGATGTGCTCGAAGCAAAATTGCACGAATACATCGACGCCAAATAATTTCTCATTCTCCCCTCAGACAACGATTTCCATCCTCTTACATCCAACTTCCTAAAATAATCTTTGTCAAAAAAATAAAGATGTTCGGTTTAAGCTCTTGGCTGAGAACCGAACATCTTTTTTATTGTCTATATCCGGGAGAGCTGTCGCTATCCGAGACAGAGTATTAGCGCCTGAGCTGCGACCACGCGCAGGAACATGGTCAGCGGGTAGACTGTTGAGTACGCCACAGCCGGCGCATCGTTTGATGTCGAATTGTTGGCGTAGGCCAAAGCAGGGGGGTCGGTGCAACCACCCGAGAAGAGACCCATAATCGTAAGGAAATTGATTTTATCGCGGCCACGGGCTATAAATCCAACAATAATCAGAGGAACGACCGTGATGACAAAGCCCCAAATAACCCACCACATACCTGTGGTGTTGAACACCGCATTCGCAAATCCCTTGCCGGCCGATATGCCGACTGAAGCGAGGAACATGCAGATGCCGAGCTCGCGGAGGAGCAACGACGCCGACGAAGATGTATAAGTGATGAGTTTGGCTTTGTAGCCGAAACGGCTGAGCAGGATGGCGACTACCAGCGGTCCGCCTGCCAGTCCGAGTTTCATGCCGAAGCCGAGATTGACCGAACCGAGGATGATGCCGAGGATGATGCCGACAAAAATCGTGATGAGGTTGGGTTGGTTGAGGCGCTTCATCGAGTTACCCAGACGCGCAGCCAGACGGTCGATATCGTCAAGGTTGCCGACCACTGTGAGGCGGTCGCCCATCTGAAGGCGGAGGTTGGGAGACGCGAGAAGGTCGACCCCCGCACGGTTGACGCGAGTAGCATTGAGTTTATATCCGTTGTGCAGTCGCAGCGAACCAAGCGCAACGCCGTTGTATTCGCTTTTAGTAATGAGAATGCGGCGAGAGAAAACGGGCGTAGGAGTCGACTCCCAGTCTACTTTGACCTGCGGTCCGAGCACTGCAGTGAAGCGCGAGACATCGACAGCCGAGCAAACTATCAGCAGACGGTCGCCGACATGAATTTGAGTCGATGACTTAGGAATTGTGATTACATCATCACTGCTCATACTGCGCGAAACAACAAAATTGCATTGTATCACATCATGAAGCTGAAGCAGCGTGCGGCCGTCGATCAGGTCATTTTTGACCTCGACAGTCAGAATATATGGCTTGAGCTGCGAATTTTCCTGATCTTCCTCGATTTTTTTGATTTCCGAGTCAGTGGATATACGGAAAATGCCCTTGATTACAAACATCGACAGAATGATGCCGACCACGCCGAGCGGATATGCGGCTGCGTAGCCCGACGCCATCAGGTTGGCCTGTTCGGGACTCTGATACATCTGGCTGACGGTCTGTTGGGCAGCTGCCAGACCGGGGGTGTTGGTCACAGCGCCGCTCATCACACCAACAAGCGCATTGATATCGTTGACATTGCCAAAGAAATAGATGCCAAGGACAATCAGCACATTAAGCGCGATTATCAGCACCGCAAGAAAATTGA
Source organism: Muribaculaceae bacterium (assembly GCA_017889945.1). Lineage (GTDB taxonomy): Bacteria > Bacteroidota > Bacteroidia > Bacteroidales > Muribaculaceae > CAG-873. Next base: position 1,251 of record JAGAOW010000054.1, on the reverse strand, counting down.
GACGCATGCCTCCCTTCTTAAACGAAGAGAAAAAGCCGGGACCAACCTGCAGACCTATCGAGAAGATAAACAGAATTAATCCGAACTCACGGACAAACTTCAGGATATTGTCATTGACAACATAACCCAAATGGCCCATAAGAATTCCGACAAAAAGAACGAATGTAACACCGAGTGAAACTCCAAAGAATTTCAGCTTACCGATGTATATGCCCGCGGCGATGACAAACGAATAGAGCACCAACGTACTCGCAATCGATTCATTGCCCGGCATCAACAAGTCAACTAACCAATCCATATATTAAAAAATAAATTCAATCTACGTCGCCCAAAGAGCATTATATAAATGCCTTAGAAATTGTTGCGCAAAGTTAAGGATTTTTTTGCTGATTAGACTTATATCACTCAAACTAAATTCACTCCAAATAAAAATTTGGTCAAAAGTCGCGTCTACGAAGGGGGAATGAAGGATCGGTCTGCCGACAACAAATGTCGCGTTTATGAGGGGGGGTATATAAAAAAGAAACTCCCGGGCGGCTCGTGTGAGCTGTCCGGGAGTCGGTTAGAAGGGGCGGTTACCTACTCTCCCACTTTCGCAGTACCATCGGCGTGGTGAGGTTTAACTTCTCTGTTCGGAATGGGAAGAGGTGGAGCCCTCACGCTATTGCCACCTTAGTTCGGTTGCGGTCTGGCGTATGTCGCTGTCTGTCTCGATGCATCTTCGTGCATCTACATCAGCGTGCCTTTGACCGTATAAGGTAAAAGAGGCGGCCGGAAGCGGAACGTTTTGTCTTTATTTTCACTTGCTCCTGACAGTTTCTCTCAGAAGTCGAGCATCATGCTCTCCGGGAGTTGTCTTCCGTGGCAGCGCCGGCGGGCGACTGTTCTGTCATTTGCGCCGTGTGCCATCTTGTCGCGTGTTTACCGACCCGCCGGTCGATTGCTTTTCTGAGCCCCTTTCGGGCTCAAGGAAAGGGTTCGGGCTATTAGTACCGCTCGGCTGTAGACGTTACCGTCCCTGCACCTGCGGCCTATCGACGTCATCGTCTTTGACGGCCCTTGTGTGGAGATCTTATCTTGAGGGGGGCTTCGTGCTTAGATGCTTTCAGCACTTATCCTGGCCAGACGCGGCTACCCGGCGGTGCCCCTGGCGGGACAACCGGCGCACCGGTGGTCTGTCCGACACGGTCCTCTCGTACTAGTGTCGGGGCCTCGCAAATCTCCCGCGCCCACAACAGATAGAGACCGAAC
>JAGAOW010000053.1 GCA_017889945.1 Muribaculaceae bacterium | reverse complement strand
CGAAAGTCATGCCTTCGTATGTCACTTCCTTCATATCCGGATAATATATAAATTGCGCAAAGTTAACAATTTTTTTCCGACTCTCGGCAACTCGGACAAAAATATCGAAGCACTTTGGATGCAATTATGCCGGATTCAACAGGATATGTTTACTGCGCTTTGGCGCTGTCGCTTGCGGGCGCGGGCTGAGCGGCTGCGTCCGACGGCATGAAGAAGGGTTGTGGTATGCCGAAGACATTGTCGATCTTGCGTCCCGGGCTGAGATAGCCGTCGACAACTGTGTCGCGACCCGAGGGATTCTCGAAGGTGTAGAGTCTGAAAGCGCTGAGCATGGCCGCTACCTGTTCGAAAACGGTGTCCTGTATGGCTTCGTAGGCAAACCATCCCGAGGTGTTGGTAAAACAGTAGATTTGCAGCGGTATGCCTGCGGCCGTCTGTGCAAGGGTCGAGATAAAGCAGTCGTCGTCGTGCGAAATGTGTGGGTTGGCGTCAAGCCACATTTTTATATAGGCTCTGAAAAGGCCGAGGTTGGTGTCGATCGTGCCGTCGACGAGACCTTCGGGGTTGTCGACGTTTGCGACCTTGCCGGCAGCCTTTTGGGCGAGCTTGCGCGAGATGTAATCGCCCATGAAGGGGAGTTTGCTGATGTCGTCGAGCATTTGCCGGTCGGTCGGCAACACACTGTCGGCATCGATCATATAGCTTCGGCAGATGCGGCGCGTGTTGCTCCGCTGCATGGAGCGATAGTTCGTGAAACTGCCGGAAATAAGTGAGTAGGGCGGAACGGTCGTTGTCGTCTTATCCCAGTTGAGGACTTTGACCGATGTCAGGGTCACTTCTGTCACTATGCCGTTGGCGTCGGTGCCGTTGACTTTAATCCAATCGCCTACGTGGAGACTGTCGTTCTCTGCAAGCTGTACTCCGCCGACAAGTCCGAGTATGCTGTCTTTGAAGATTAAGAGCAGCACGGTGCCGAATGCTCCGATGCCTGCAAGCAAAGCGGCCGGCGATTTGTCGACGGCGATGCAGACGGCGATTACGGCCATAATGATCCATATGATGCCTTTGACCAATTGGGCAAGGCCCTTGAGCGGAAGTTTACGCTTGTTGTCGCGGCTGTCGAAGTGCTGCCAGAATGCGAGCACCAGGGCAGAGAGGGCTATGGCAAGCAGAAACAGTATATATATAAATGTGATTTTGGCTAATAGGTCGCCGAAATAGTTTTTTGATGAAATTGTAAAGCGAATCAAAATCAGAAAAACTATTGCCGGAATCATTTTGCACAGTTTCGTAAAGAAATGCACCGAGGTCATGGCCTGATACATATCGTTGCTCCATCGCCGTGCAATTCTTTTGACCAATTCGAGAATTAAATATTTGGCCGCGTAACCGACAAGAATCGCAATACCCAACACAACGGCCGCATATAGCAGTGTGACTATCGTCTGGTTGTGTTCCAGTCCGAAAATGCTTAGAAGCCAGTTGACGACCTTCATTATCCAATGTGCTATGACATAAGAACTTTCATTCGCGTCCATCGTGAAATTTTCGGCTTCGATCGGTTTGTCAATCGATATTGGAATGAGCGGATTTATACTGAGCATAATGTGTGATGATTAACTATATCTTGAAATAAAGACAATTAAATCCGACCATTTGTTCGATGAATCTTTAAATCGGGACGGACGATGAATATTTTTTGCTAATTTTGCAGAATAGAATACTAAACCCCCGAACAATTATAAATCGCATATGAAAAAACTCATTGCCGCTTCTCTCGCTGCCGCTGTTTTTGCCGGCGTCGCAGTTGCCAAACCGGCCGACACACCCAAAGATTCGGTCGCCGGATTTGAATTCAAAGATATTGTCACAATTCCCGTCACTTCGGTCAAGGATCAGAATAAATCTGGCACATGCTGGTGTTTTGCAAGCACTTCGTTCTTTGAAAACGAAATCCGCAAGGCAAAAGGCGACTCGCTCGACCTCTCGGAGATGTTCACCGTGCGCCACTGTTATGCCGACAAAGCAGACCGCTATGTCCGCACATATGGCAAAATCAATTTTGCCGCCGGCGGTTCGGCGCTTGATGTGCCTTACGTCTGGAAAAAATACGGCGTTGTACCCGAAGAGGTCTATAACGGACTCAACTACGGCGAGGACAAGCATGTCCACGGCGAACTTGATGCAGTCCTCAGCGCCTATGTTCAGTCTATCGTGCGCAATCCTAACCGCAGAATTTCGACCGCATGGCGTCAGGGCCTCGAAGGCGTTCTCGACGCATATCTCGGTGTGCTTCCCGAAACCTTCACTTACAAGGGCAAAACTTATACTCCGAAATCCTTTGCTCAGTCGCTCGGCATCTCGCCCGACGACTATATCGGCCTGACTTCGTTTACACATCATCCCTTCTATGAACCCTTCATCCTCGAAGTCTCCGACAACTGGCTCTGGGGAGAATATCAGAACCTGCCGCTCAATGAGCTGCGCGCCGTCGTCGACAATGCGCTTGCCAATGGCCATACTGTCGTATGGGCGGCTGATGTCAGCGAGGACGGTTTCAAATGGAAAGACGGCGTGGCCCTCATGCCCAAAGGCAAGGATGAAGGCGATATGACCGATACCGAGCTTTCGCGTTGGGTAAAATTGTCTGACAAAGAACGCGCCTCGGACAAATACAATTTCAACGGCCCGGTCGAGGAAATCACTGTCACTCAGGAGATGCGTCAGGAGATGTTCGACCGCCAGGAGACTACCGACGACCACGGCATGGAGATTGTCGGCATAGCCAAAGACCGCGAAGGCAACCTCTACTATAAGGTCAAGAACTCGTGGGATACAAACCAGATTTACGATGGTTTCCTCTATGTGTCAATGCCTTATTTCGACGCAAAGACTCTCAACATCTATGTCAACAAAAAAGTAATTCCTGCTGACATAGCTAAAAAACTCGGCATCTGAAACGCATAGGCATTCTTTCTGACACTCATTCGTGTTGGGACGACCGTTTTTCGATCCATTTTGCCCAATGCGATGAGATATGGCATGCCGGCGATGTCGGCGATATATCTGTCATAGCCCGGCTCGAAGCTGTCGTGCCGGTAGTCAGGGCTGTGCGCGGCAACATCGACAGCGGTCAGGTCTTGCGTCGCTGTCCCGAGATACTGTCGTTTAAGATTGAGGATGTCGATGTGTGGATGACACATATCGGCGGCTACCCCGGCCGCTATGCTCCTGGTGTGCGACGCATGCTTGTCGAGGCTCGCTCGAAGATTATGGTTGCCGGCCACAGTCATATACTTCGTGTGCAGTATGACCGCGAGTTGTCCTTGCTCCATCTCAATCCCGGAGCGGCAGGCTATCACGGCTGGCAGAAAGAGCGCACACTCATGCGCCTTGTCATCGACGGCGCAGACATCCGCGACCTTGAAGTGATTGAACTCGGCAAACTTAGAAACTGTTAAGCATAGAAAGAGTTACTTATGAAAAAGATATTGCTTATCATGGCTGTCGCCATAGGCTTTGCGGCCTGCAAGACGACCGAAGCCAACTTCCGTGATTCTTACGACAAGGCTGTGGCCGCGCGGGATTCTGACGATATTGATTTGACAATTTACGGTGGCGCGCAACGTCAGCTCGGTCAGACCTTTGTCATATCGGGCAACGACACAGTCGCTGTCAGCGTCAAGCAGGTTTCTGTGCTCGACGGCACAGATGCCGCTAAGCCCATGCAGGCCTACAACGTCGTTGTCGGTCAGTTCAAACAGAAGTTCAACGCTCAGTCTTTGTGCAAGCGCTGGCGCGATAACGGCTACCCCGATGCCTTTGTTGTATACACGGCCGAGCCTTATTATTATATTGTCGCCGCCACCTTCGCTAAAGCAGGCGAAGCGCGCCGGCTTGCCGACACGCTTCGTGAAAATTCGCCTGTTGCGATGCGCGAACCCGCACCCTTTATCCTCAACGACCCCCGCAAATAACTAAGATTAATTTCCGAAACTCAGAGTCGTGAAGAAGCGGGTTGAGCCGTTGCCTGCTATACCGCTTTGGAACGTCAAGCGGATAAACTGATTGTTCGAACCCCACCATGTCGAGGTCAGGACGCCGTTGGCATTGCTGACGTTATATGGCGCTCCATAGTTGTTGACAAGCATATTGTAAGTGTTATAGTAGCGGTTGGTGTTGTAGCCCGGTGTCGAATAGACAAACTCCGAGGCATACAGACCGCCGTCGTTGTAGAACAGTGTGGCGTCGGGTCAGGTCATGTTGAGCATCGGCACATTGCTGATATATACCGCGTCATTGCCATATCCGCTCACACTGTAACCCGAATTTATCAGTGCATTGATAGAGATATTGATGGCCGAGCCTAATGTCACACCGAGTATCGTTGAGAACGGACGCCATCCGGGTGCCGGACGGAAATAGGGCGGAGGAGTGGGGCGGTGCCAGTGGCGGTGGCGGGGCATCATTGGCCGTGGAGGAGGCGGGCCGGGATTGAAGTGATGATGGTGGTGGCCCGGGCGCATGGGTTTATAATGATTGCCGTGATCTTTGTAGGAGTATGAAGGCCAATTGTTTCCGGGGCGGAAATGGTCATAGTCATGCTTTTTGTCGTGTTTGTAGTCGTGCTTCTTGTCATGCTTCTTGTCGTGTTTGAAGTTGTGACCGAAGTCGGGGCGCTTGTCCGAATTGCCGTGATGCCTGTCCGAATGTTTGGGCTGATGATGTTCGGTTTTGTGCCTTCCGTTATCATAGTCTTTACGGCCGCGTGCATCCGTTATGGGGCATACTAAAGCTGCGGCCAGCATTGTGATTGCTATTTTTGTGACTAATCCTTTCATGACTCTGTTTTTTGTTCAGTTCGATGAATAATAAAATTTCACTCTGTACTATATAAGATGCTTAAATAGCTGAAAAGTTTAGACAGGTTTAAAATTTATTATAAATCGCCTCATAAAAACTTGTCCGCAATTGCCCCGCATCATCTTGACGCAATTGTAGTTGAACCAAGAAAAAAACACTCGGTTTATGTGGTCGTTTTGCCCCTTTTTATACTGTCGGTGTAGAAATCTCGCGATTTATATGTAAATTTGTAAATCAAAAATACGTTTAATTAGTTGATTATGAACAAAACGCTACTGACTATATTCTCGTTATTCTCAATTATGGCATCAGCAAACAATCCTCTCGAGCAGCCGTTT
>JAGAOW010000052.1 GCA_017889945.1 Muribaculaceae bacterium | reverse complement strand
CGCCTGAAGCAGTTTTGCCGGGAGGCTGTAAGAAATCGAGATTTCTTTCATGCGGATGAAGTCGCCTTTGGCAACTCTCTCGGTCGAGTAGTTGTAGGCGTTGTAGGCGTAGGCAAGGTTGCTGTCGTTCTGGTTCTGACGTTTTGAGGCGATGACGGGTATCGTCGTGTAGTTTTCGTCGCCGGGGTTAATCCAGCGGTTGCGGAACTCTTTGGTCATCGCTGTCAGGTCGGTGTATTCTTTCTTGAAGATGGGGTCGAGACGGACCACATTGCCGAACGAGTATGTGACATAGAGGTTGAGCGACAGGTTCTTGTAGCGGAAGATGTTGCCGAACGAACCGAGGTCGGTGGGGTCGAGGCTGCCTGAGTATTCGAGGAACTTCAGCTTCTCGGGGGTCATGGTCTGGAAGTATATGCCAGTGGTCGAGACATTGCCGTCCTGGTCGAGGAAGGTCGGGAGACCTTCGGCGTTAAGACCGCGGAAGGGTATGGAGAAAATCGAGCGTACGGGATAGCCTTCCTGAGCGAAGCCTTGACCGGCGACGAGGTCGATGATGCGTTTGCTGGTCTTGAGGTCGGTCACAGTCGTCTTGGTGTGAGAGTAGATCAGGTTGGTCGTCCATGAGAAGTCCTTGGTGGCGATGTTGTTGGTGGTAATCGAGAGTTCGACACCGTGAGATTTCATCGAGGCGATGTTGCCGAGTTTGCGTATCTGGCCTCCGATGCCCTGAGTGGTTGTTTCGCCGATGAGGTCGAAGTTGTTGCGGCGATACCAGTCGAATTCGACGTTGATGCGGTTGTTGAAGAAGCCTGTCGACACGCCGATGTTGAGCTCGTGTTTTTTCTCATAAGTGAGGCTGCTGTTGGCGAGGCTCATGATGGCGAGCTGTGTCTCCTTGACGCCTGTGAAGGGTCGCCAGGAGTTGTAGGCCGAAATGATGGAGAAGGCGTTTGAAACCGAGGGGCGGTCGCCTGTCAGAGAGTAGGAGGCGCGGAGCGTCAGGTGACTCCAGACGGGATTGAGCTGCTGCCAGAAGGCTTCGTTGTGGGCGTTCCACGAACCGGCGATGTTCCATGTCGGCAGCCAGCGCGACTGACGGCTTTTGCCGAGCGAGTTTGTGCCTTCGTAGCGGAGTGTGCCGTTGACGACATAGCGGCCGTCGTAGGAGTAGGTCGCATTGCCGAAGAAGGCGGCGCTGCGGTCGCGTTTGTTGACGAGGGTGTAGTAGTCGGTGTTCTCTTCTTCGCCGCGTTTGAATGCCTGGTAGGCGTAGGCGGGAACTTCGCCCATGGAGTATTGCATGCCCCAGCCGCGGAACCATGTATAGTGGCGGTTGACGGCGTTGGTCTCCATGCCGGCATAGGCCGTGACGTTGTGGACGCGTGAGAAAATCTTGCTGAAGCGGGCCGATGCGCGGACGTCCCATTTGAACATGTTGCGGTCGGCGCGCTCGTAGATGCCGCCGTCGGGAAGAATTGTGATCGGCAGGGCGTAGACGTTGTCAGGGTCGGTGTAGAGGAAGGGGTTGGAGTCCTGAATGATGGAGTTTGGCATCGCGCGGTAGGCCTGGGCCTGATTTGATTCGTCGAGTATGTAGTGTTCCTGCGAGGTGCTTGTGGTCTGCATGCCGCCGAGGAGCGAAAGCTCGAGGCTCGAAATCGGTTTGTAGGTCAGGTTCATGTTGATGCGCAGGTCGCTGACGCCGAGCTGAATGTAGTTGTTCTGAAGCTCGTGGACGATGTTGAAGGGCGCGTAGCTGCGGGTGTAGTATGTCGCGGGGTCGAGGGTGCGCGATGTGTTGATTGCGTAAGAGTAGGGGTTGATGTCGAAGTCGCGTTTAACCTCGCCTGTGAGAACGTCGGTCTCAGAGCCGAGAGTGCCCGGCGCGCGCTGCTTGCGGTAAGAGGCGTTGGATATGAGGTTGAGAGAGACTTTATCGCTGAATTTGTAAGTGGTGTTGAGGTTGGCGGTGTAGCGCTGAATCTGGCTCTGTTTGTACCATCCGGGATCGTACATGGCCGAAGCCGAGACGTAGTGCTGAGACTTTTCGTTGCCGGTCGATATGCTGACAGAGTGGTTCTGAGAGACGGATGTCGAGAAAAGCTCGTCAAACCAGTCTGTGTTGCGGTATTCGGCCGCCCGCAGATAATCTGTTCTTGCCTTTGGAGTGTTGGGAAGACCGAACATGCCCGAGGATGCGTCGTAGTCTGAAATGAGCTGATACATCTTACCGAAAACGCCGCTCGACGATGCGTTGGCGATTTCGGCGTAGTTGAGATATCCTTTTTTAGCCATTTCGTTGTAGACGCTCATCTGGTCCTGGGAGTTCATGATGTTGAATGTGCTGTAGCTCGGTTTGAGACGCATCGTGAATTCGCCGTTGTAGCTGATGGAGTTCTGTCCGGCTTTGCCGCGTTTTGTAGTGACGACGATGACGCCTGCCATAGCGCGCGCACCGTAGATCGAAGTCGCCGAACCGTCCTTGAGGATGTCGAAGCTCTCGATGTCGTCGGCGTTGAGTCCTGCGATAGCCGATGAAATCAGGGTCTCGGCGTTGCCCGACGAAAGTTCGTCGGCCGACACTTCCATGACGTCTTCCATGATGACACCGTCGACGACCCAGAGGGGTTTGGAGCTGCCGTAGATTGAAGTTGCACCGCGGACGCGGATTTTCGGAGCTGTGCCGAAAGTGCCCGATACGTTCTGGACGGATACGCCTGCGGCGCGACCTTCGAGCGAACGTGAGATGTCGGCCATGCCGCCGATGCGTGCGTCCTGAGCGTCGACCTTGGTTGCTGCGCCCGTGAACATGCGTCGGTCGACTTTGGTCATACCCGTGACGATGACTTCGTTGAGCGAAGTTGCCGAGGGTTTCATGGTGATTCGCATCTGCTTCTGAGCCTTGGCGACAACCGGCTCCATGCCGATGTATGAAAATTCGAGTTCGGTGTCGGCCGACGGCACAGTAATGGCAAATTTGCCGTCGATGTCGGTCAGAGCTGCTGTTTTTGTCCCTTTGATGGTAACAGTCGCGCCGATAAGCGGCTCTTCGTCTTCAGAGGAAATGACGATACCCGAGACTTTGATTTGAGCGAACATGCTTGCACAGGCTAATAGGTTCGCCATGAGCAGCATTAATCTTCTTCCCATAAAATGATTGGTTTTGAAATAAATAAAATGGAATATTACTCCCTTGGATAAAACAGTATATTACTTCCTTCGATAATGATAATGTATTACTTCCTTTGAAAAGATGGTTTGTTGCTTCCCTGAGAGGGCTGACTCACGGCACTGCTGACTGGAGCAGACTTTTAGAACCGTCGACAGACTTGTGATGAATGATCCGGAACATCTGGTAAAATCTAACTTTCTGAAGATTGAGTGTTGTGTTAAATGATTCAATTAGGTCGCCGCTGTTAACATCATGAAAGGCGATTCGGGAGAAATGTTTCATTTTGCATCGAACGACGTGCAAATATAGTTCATCGATTCTATATTCAAAATATTTTTACGGTGATTAACATATTTTAAGTGAAAGCGGCTGCGTTGATTAAACTAAAACGGGCCGCGTTGAAGTTGATACAACGCGGCCCGCTTATGGGGTAATATTTATGTATGGCTTAGAGCTGAGCCAGGCCTTTTACATAGATTTCTGAGTTAGCGTCTTCGGGCGCAGGTGTCATGACAATCTGCATGTTGTCGCAGGCTTTGACGGTGACGGTGTTGTAACCGATATAGGCGATTTCGAGTTCAGCGCCTTGGGGGACGTCAACTGTGAATTTGCCATTGATGTCAGAGCTGCCAATCATGGTTTCGTTGCCTTTGACGCGGATGACTGCACCAATCAGTGTCGAGTTGTCTTCGCCGTTGAAAATTGTTCCGCTGACTTTCACGGAAGCCTGAGGTTTGTAGGTCTTCTGAATTTCCATGAAGCGCTCGGGATAGTTTGTGGTAATGAAGTCGACGCCGTTGTCGATGCACCATTTCATGCCGTCTTCGTTGTCGACAGTCCAGACGTTGACTTTCATGCCGAGGTCGTGGAGCTGTTTGACCCATTCGGGGTGTTTCTGGAAAATCCAGATGCCGTAGTCAGCGCCTGCAGCGCCCATGTATTTGAGCTGTTCGGGCACATAGTCGCCTGTGAGATAGTAGATGGGAGTGCCTTTGGGCGCATATTTCTTGAGGCTTGTCATGCCGTCGCGCGAGAAAGTGATGTAGTCGATGCGGTCTTCGAGATTGAATTTCTTGGCCATTTCGCAGATTTTACGGGCCATTTCAGACTCCTGATGGCGGCTGTTGGGGAATTTCATCTCGCAGATGAGTCGGAGATTGGGGTATTCCAGAGCTTTGGCGAAATATTGTTCGAGAGTCGGCACGGTTTCGCCGTTTTCGATTTTCTGAGCGCAGATGACTTCGGCGGGGGTGTACTGGACCGAGTGGCCGTTGATCCAACCGTCGTGGTTGACAACGAGGACGGAGTCGGAGGTCATCCAGACGTCGAATTCAGAGCCGTAGCAGCCTGCTTCGGCAGCTTTGGCCAAAGCGGTAATAGAGTTCTGAGCCGAGCCGGGCGCGGTCCAGTAGCCGCGGTGGGCGATAACTTTGACATCGTTGTCGGCAGCGAAGCCGGCTACAGCAGCGAGAACGGCGAGAGCTGACAGGAAAATGCGTTTTGTTTTCATTATAAAATTAGTTTAGAAGTTGATAATATTCAGTCTGTTCTGCAAAAGTGGTAAAAATATCGCAGTCGACAAAGCCGAGCGCCGTTTATCGGCAGGATGACGAAGTTAATAAATTTTAAAATATGTTGAGTGGCAAGTTTCGGTTTGTTGTATTGATAAATAAAATAACTAATGATGAAAAAGATATTGTCAGTGATTGCGCTTGCTTTGCTTCCGATGGCGGGATTTGCACAGCAGTCGCCGTATTTCGGTGTCAGACTGTCGTTTGACGTGACTCATCCGGCAGGGAGCAATGGCGCAATCAACAACGGGTCGGGCTTTACGCTCAAGGCTATTTATAATTGCGGTCTCACTAACCATGTGTATCTCGAGCCGGGAGTGGGAGTGTTCTACAACGCGATGAACATCAGGCCGATCGATTTCGATGAGGGCCTCTACGACGGTTCAATCCGCAATTTCGGACTGAGAGTGCCAATCAATGTCGGCTACCGCATCGGGCTGTTTGACGATTTTGAAATCGAGGCGTTTACCGGGCCGTGGTTCAACGTCAACCTATATACCAAAGCTCGCCTTGAGCCTAATTTCGAAGGCCCTGCGCCAACGCTGACGCCGAATCTGTTTGACTACGGGTGGAAACACTTCGACGCTCAGTGGGGCTTCGGCATCGGTGCGACCTATGCGGGCAAGTATTATCTTTCGATAGGCGGAGCGATAGGCATGACGTCGATGGCGACGTTTAAAGTCGGCAATGTCAGTCAGCGATTGAAGCGCAACACGGTCAGCGTGACCGTCGGCTATAACTTCTGATTACTTGTAGGTCTTCAGAATCTCGACAAGGCGTTCGGGATAGTTTGTCGTGACGAAGTCGGCGTTGTGGTCGATGCACCATTTCATGTCGGCTTCGCCGTCGACTGTCCAGATGTTGACTTTCATGCCGAGGTCGTGGAGTTGCTGAATCCACTGGGGATAGCGCTGGAAAATCCATACACCGTAGTCAGCACCGCCGATGCCGGCAAATTTGAGCTGCTCGGGCAGGATGTCGCCGTTGAGATAGTAGATGTCTGTACCTTCGGGCGCGAACTGCTTGAGGTAGTACATGCCGTCGCGCGAGAAAGTGATGTAGTCGATGCGGTCTTCAAGTCCGTGCTTTTTGGCGAGTTCGCAAATCCGGCGTGCCATTTCTAGCTGATGTCCACGGCTGTCGGAGACTTTCATCTCGCAGACCAAACGGAGTTTGGGATATTTTGTGGCTTCGAGGAAGAAAGCGTCGAGAGTGGGGACGTTTTCGCCGTTGGAAAGTTTCTGAGCGCAAACAATCTCGGAAGGGGTGTATTCGATGTTGTGGCCGTTGATTCGTCCGTCGTGGTTGACAACGACGACGGAGTCAGAGGTCATGCAGACGTCGAATTCAGTGCCGTCGAAACCGGCTTTTGCAGCCTGCACCATGGCGTCGATTGAGTTCTGAGCCGAGCCGGGAGCTCGCCAGTAGCCCATGTGGGCGACGACTTTAACGTTGTTTTCAGATGCTGACAGGCTGAGGGCCGCAAATGCGGTCAGGGCCGATAGTAGGATGTGTTTGGCGTTCATGTGATTGAAAATTTCTTGTTGGAATGCGATAAGCGGTCGTGGGCCGAAAAAGAATGTCGGTCGGACAAAAGTATGAATTATTGTTTGTAATTACAAATATTCTTCTTCGGAGCAGGCAGGGCTTGTCAAAAGTCGCATAGAGCGATGGGGGCTTAGATGACGCCTGCGTGGCGGGCAGCGGCGCGGCGCATGAGTTTGGCGTGGCGGCGTTCAGCTTCGCGGCGCTGTGCGCGAGTCATCGGTATGGTTGGCTGGCAGACTGGTGCTGCGGAGGCTGCCTCAAAAGGTTGAGGAGCTGCTTCGAACGTCGGGGTTGCGGCCGGGGTTGGGGTTTCGACTGATTCGGCGTGCTTCTCCTCGGGGTCGGTCGGAGTTTTGGACTTGGTGCGGGATCTCTTTTCGGGCTTGGGAGGATTGATGTCGATTTGAGAGTCGACGAAGTCGAGAAGCGAGCGGAGCGAGGCGCGGGAGTCGATGTGGGCGACTGCAAGGATTGAGATGCCATAGCGCATCTGCATGATGGACAGGCGCTTCATGATGCGCTTGACGCTTGCGTTGCGGCCTGTGGAGAGGGCTGCGATGCGGCTGACGGAGTCGATGACGAAGGTCTCGATTTGATGCTCTTTGACGGCACGCTCGATGAGTTCGAAGACGATGTCGGCATAGTCGCGCGAGTCGTCAGGACCGTTGAAGTTCGGGGTTGCGAATAGCAAGTTTGATGAGGAGAGAGGTGATGACAGGCGGTCGGCATACAGACCGATTTTGCGGTCGACATTGACGTAGAGGGTCTTGCGGCCTGCGGCGGCGACTTCGAGAGCGATGTCGAGTGCGCGGTCGGTTTTGGG
>JAGAOW010000051.1 GCA_017889945.1 Muribaculaceae bacterium | reverse complement strand
TGAGGATGACAGCCTCGACTTCGTCGCCGACTTTGAGGAAGTCCTGAGCCGAGCGGAGGTGCTGGCTGTAAGACATCTCGCTGACGTGGATAAGACCCTCGACGCCGGCGGCAACCTCAACGAATGCGCCGTAGTCGGTCATCACAACTACGCGGCCTTTGACATGGTCGCCGACCTTAAGCTCGGGATCGAGAGCGTCCCAGGGATGGGGCTGGAGCTGTTTGAGACCGAGAGCGATACGTTTTTTCTCGTCGTCGAAATCAAGGATAACGACATTGAGCTTCTGGTCGAGTTCGACAACTTCGCTGGGGTGGTTGACACGTCCCCACGAGAGGTCGGTAATGTGGATGAGGCCGTCGACACCGCCGAGGTCGATAAATACACCGTAGGCTGTGATGTTTTTGACTGTGCCTTCGAGAACCTGTCCTTTTTCGAGTTTGGAGATGATTTCTCGTTTCTGCTGTTCGAGTTCGGCTTCGATGAGCGCTTTGTGAGAAACGACAACGTTTTTGAACTCTTCGTTGATTTTAACGACTTTGAATTCCATTGTCTTGCCGACAAACAAATCGTAGTCGCGGATGGGCTTGACGTCAATCTGCGAGCCGGGGAGGAATGCCTCGATGCCGAATACGTCGACAATCATGCCGCCTTTCGTACGGCATTTGATGTAGCCCTTGATGATTTCGTCGTTTTCGAGAGCAGCGTTGATGCGTTCCCAAGAGCGCGATGCGCGTGCTTTCTTGTGAGAAAGGATGAGCTGGCCTTTCTTGTCTTCCTGATTCTCGATGAATACTTCTACTTTGTCGCCGACTTTGATTTCGGGGTTGTAGCGGAATTCGTTCATCGGGATGATGCCGTCGCTCTTGTATCCGATGTTAACCACAGCCTCACGTTTGTTGAGGGCGATGATGGTACCTTCGATTACATCTTTGTCTTTGACGGTGTTGAGAGATTCGTCGTAGGTCTTGGTGAGCTCTTCACGAGTCTTCTCTCCGGCTGTTTCGCCGTTTTCGTAGGCTTCCCAATCGAAGTCTGCGAGGGGTGAATTTTGTAATTCAGTCATTTAATAAAGTTAATAAATAGGGTTAATTAATCGTGAGCTTTAATTTTAAGGCTCTTTTTGCGGCGCAAAGATACTAATAATTTTCTAATTCACAAATACTTTAAGAGCCGATTCTTAGAACTTTGTAAAAATAGATTTGCACATTTTCGGGAAAAGATTTAACTTTGTGGCGTTTTAGTAGCACGCTTGCGTGATATTGGACAACAGGATAGTCTTATGGTGTAATGGTAGCACTACAGTTTTTGGTTCTGTCTGTCTAGGTTCGAATCCTGGTAAGACTACATTTCAAACCCTGATTACCTAAACGGTTTTCAGGGTTTGATGTTTATATTGTATATTTGTATTCAAATGGAAGCATTGTTGCATTATGTTGTTGAAAAGAAATGATACATTGTATGTTTCGGACATGGACGGTACGCTGCTTGGCAGCGACAGTCTGGTCAGTAAGCGCTCGGCTGAAATCATTAGCGACCTGTCGCGCCGCGGCGCACTTATAACAGTTGCCACGGCCCGCACGCCTGCGACTGTCGTGCCTTTGCTTTCCGAAACATTTACCGCCGCTCCGGCTATCGTGATGACCGGCGCCGCGCAATGGGACCGCACGCCGGGCAAATATCGCAATGTGCATTATATTCCCCGTGCCGATTTGGAACTTATTATCGAAGTATTAGGACGTTACGGCATCCATCCATTTGTCTATTCACTCGATTCTCCGTCGTTTCTGAATGTCTATCACGCTGCTCCGACGTTGAATCCGCAGGAAAAAGATTTCTATGCCGCACGTTGTCATCTGACCTTAAAGCGCTTCTATCTCGGGTCTTGTGCTCCCGACTTGACTCGCATCCCGCTGTGTTATGCCGTCGGCAAGCACGACCGGATGTTTGCGGCCGCTGAAGAGCTGAAAAGATGCGAGGGCGTCTCTCTGTCGTGCTATTATGATATTTTTGATCACGATGTGGCCCATCTTGAGTTGCAGGCGGCCGGAGTGTCGAAAGCCGCTGCAGTCCTTGAACTCAAGGCCGCGCTGGGCGTGAAGCGTGTTGTTGCGTTCGGCGACAATCTCAACGATTTGCCCATGCTGGCCGTTGCCGACTGCGCGGTTGCTGTCGGCAATGCGTTTGACGAAGTCAAGGCTAAAGCTGACTACGTCATTGGTCCTAACAGCGAAGATTCGGTTGCTGAATTTATTCGTGACGACTTTGACCGCTGATTAATCTTTGGCAATCATGGCGCTCGCCATGGCGGCAATTCCTTCGCCGCGCCCTGTGAAGCCAAGCCGTTCGGTAGTGGTAGCCTTGACTGATACACGGTCGATGTCAAGCGAGAGGTCGGCTGCTATATTAGCCTGCATCTGCTCGATGTAAGGTAACATTTTGGGCGCTTGAGCGATAATGGTCAGGTCGATATTGGTCGGGCGATAGCCTTTTCGGGCAATGATGGCGACAACCTCGCGCAAGAGCATACGCGAATCAGCTCCTCGCCACCGCTCGTCCGTATCGGGGAAATGATATCCGATGTCGCGCATAGATGCTGCACCGAGCAGAGCGTCGGCGAGCGCATGAAGAGCCACATCGGCATCGCTATGGCCTAAAAGTCCGCGTTCATAAGGAATTTCGACTCCGCAGATGATACATTTGCGGCCTTCGACGAGGCGATGCACATCGAAGCCGTTGCCTATCCTTATGTCAATAGCCTGACTCATTGATTATAAACTTATCGTCTGCGGCCGAACATATCTTTCAGACCGTCCATGTCGAAAGTCAGCGAGAAACGCAGAGTCTGGTCGAGGGGCGAGGTCTGAGCCGCTGCAATCATATATGAAGCGTCGAGGCGCACAACGTTGAGTGAGAAACCTGCGCCGAGCGAGAAATATTTACGATTGCCTTTGAACTCATTTTCATAGAAATATCCGGCGCGGAGGAAGAACTGGTCGTTATAGCTGTATTCTGCGCCGAGCGAGAATGAAATCTCGCGAAATTCCTCTTTCATGCCGCCGGGGGCGTCGCTGAACGATTTGAAGATGCCTGTGAACGACGACATGTTTTCCCAGTCTTCGAGCGCGTCAAGATATTCACGCTGTCCTTCGGGAGTGTCGGGGAAATCACTCTCACGGGGTTTGGCCGGGACAAGGAGTTTGTTCAGGTCGAGACCGATAGAGAGATTGTGATAGTCGGCGAGCGGGAACATGAGGTTTGTGCCTATACGCAGGTTTGTCGGAAGGAAGGCCGGGTCTTCGCCATTGTTATATGAAACCTTTGTGCCGATGTTGGAAATGTTCCAGCCCCACGACCACTGACATTCGTTGCGGCCGATTATAGGATAAGTGGTGTAGTAGCCCGAAATGTCAGCTGAGAAAGCGGAAGCTCCCGTCGACTGGTCGCCGGCATAGGAGTCGGAGAAACCGAGGTCGGAGTAGATATAACGGAACACCACGCCCATAGAGAATTTTTCGGAAAGTTTGCGTGAATAGCCGATGTCGAGCGACATTTCATAGGGGTTCAGGCTTTGACCCACGTCGCCCTGGATAGGACTTGTCGTCACTTCGCCGAGCGAGAAATATCTCAGTGAAGCACTCAGCGCCTGATTGTCGTTACCTCCTAATTTCCAGTAACCGGCGAGATTGGCCAGGAAAATGTCATTGACAAGTTTTCGCAACCACGGAGTGTAGCTCAGCGAAACAGCCGCCTGGCTATAGGCGAATGCGTATTTCGATGGATTCCAATACTGTGAGTTTGCATCCGGGTCGGTAGCCGCTCCGAGGTCGCCCATAGATGCGCCGCGGGCATCAGGAGCGATACTCAGCGATGTCACACCTGTGGTAAGCGGGTTGAATTCATCGTTCTTTATGTCCTCTGACGATGCGGGCAAGGCTATGAACGCAACGAGCAGGGCAAATATCGATAGTCGTAAGATTTTTTTCATAAGAGAGCTATTCATACTACTATATAACTCTATTTTATAAAAATTATTGCCTTACTGCTCATAGTTCTTGAGCGACTGTTCGAGACTGTCTCTGATGATGGCTCTTAGTTCCGGCGGCTCGAGTACCTTAATCTTCGGGCCGTAGGACAGCAATTCGGCTACAAAGTCATCGGTAATGCGCAGCCGGTAGACAAAATCTGAAAATTCGTCGTGAACCATTTCCTGCTGCGAATGATGGAGAGGTAGCGCGCGGAAATATTTTGCCTGACGGGCGTCTGTACGCACAACGATTCGTTTGGCGGCGTTTTGTGAAAATATGATACCGAAAGAATCACGCGAATATGTTTCGGCGTCAAATGTAGGATCGAGCGTGAATTTGTCGGGCAAAATCACAGCTCCGCTGATTCGGTCGAGCGCATAGGTCTTGATGCGCTCGTCGGAGGTGTTTCGCCCGGTCAGATACCATCGCTGCCTGAATATTTTCAGAAAATAAGGTTCGACCGTGACGCCTGTTGTGGGCGTGTTGCGTGTATATGGATGGTAATCAAAACGCACCGGGCACTGAGTTTTGAGCGCCGTAATGACGGTCGACAGATGTTCGCGTGCCGAAGGTACGTTCTCAAGGAAAATTTTACCCGACACTTCGCGCGACGAGCTGAGCACATCGTTTGTGGCCGCCGAGTTGAGCAGCCATTCGGTCACGTCCTCGTTATGGGCATCCTCGCCTGCTATATAATACTCGAATGTGGCCTGATCGACCTGAATTGTAATGTTAAAAAATTCCTCAATAGCCTGACGGTAATTGTAGAACGTGCGGCGCGGCAGCGATGTGCCGTTGGAGAAATTCGAACGTCTCCAGCACTCGTCGAGCTCACGGCGCGTGATTCGGCCATACCGTCGGATGGTGTCGATTATCCACACATATCTGTTTAACAGGTCTTTTACCATAGTCAGGCTTTTTTAGCAACTCCGACCGACAGAAGACGGAGACCGATGACCGTAATGAGCGCGTTCATTATCAGCAATTCGAAGCTCGTTTCATAGCCGAAAGCCTGACGCAGTGCCCACTGACCTACCCACGAGAGACAGGGCGCGAGGATGCAGACAAAGGGCACGAGGCGGTCGCGGACAGGCTTGCGCCAGAACATGCCGTAGACAAACAGTCCGAGGATAGGACCGTAAGTGTAAGAAGCGAGGGTATATACGGCGCTGATTGCGTCCTGATCGCTCAGATAGTAGAAGGCGACTATAACCAAGCCCATGATGAGAGACATAATGACGTGAACGGCTTTTCTGGTTCGTGTCACTTTGTGTTCGTCTTTGTTTTTGTGAGCTTTAAGTATGTCGACGGTAAAAGAAGTAGTGAGTGATGTAAGAGCCGACCCTGCAGCCGAGTATGCTGCTGCGACAAGTCCGAGGATGAAGAGCACACCCACAATAACAGGCATAGATTCATGTGTGGCGACCATTCCGAAGATGTCATCGGTCTTGCCCGGCACGGCTATACCGTTGCGGTCGAGGAAGATTACCATCAGTGTGCCTAAGAGCAGGAATAATGCGATTACAAAGAATTGCGTTATGCCGCTGACAATCATATTTTTCTGAGACTGTTTCGAATCTTTGCAGGCAAGATTGCGCTGCATCATATCCTGGTCGAGACCGGTTGTGGCGATAGCCATAAAGACACCGGCAAGGAACTGTTTCCAAAAATATGTGCCTTCTTTAGGATTGTCGAAGAAGAACATCCGCGACGACGGATGGTCGGATATGGCCGAACACATCTCGCCGAAAGAAAAACCGAGGTTGGTGGCCACGAAGTAGATACACAGGACGACCGACATAATGAGGCAGAAGCTTTTGAGCGTGTCGGTCCAGATCAGTGTTTTGACTCCGCCTTGAACGGTGTAGAGCCAGATCAGGGCAATTGTCACTATGACGTTAAATTCGAACGGAATGTGCAGCGGTCCGAAGACGAGGAGCTGGAGTACGGCACAGACGACAAAGAATCTTACTGCCGCCCCAAGCATTTTGGATAAGAAGAAGAACCAGGCGCCGGCTTTGTAGGTCGATTGTCCGAACCGCTCATCAAGATAACCGTATATAGAAATGAGATTACGCTTGTAGAACAAGGGCACAAGCACGAATGCTATGAGCATATAGCCGACTATAAAGCCTAAAACCATCTGAAGATAGGCAAAGCCTTTGTTGACGACCATACCGGGAACGGATATGAAAGTTACACCCGAGATGGCAGCTCCGACCATGGCAAACGCTACTACGGGCCATGGTGCCCGGCGGTTGCCGGTAAAGAACGTCGAGTTGTCAGAACCACGGCCCGTGAAATAAGAAATTGCAAGCAACAACAGGAAGTAGCCTGCGATGGTAAGAATGATGATTACCGGTTGCGACATGATATGATTGATTTAAATGTTATTCGCGGTAAAGAAGATAGGGTCGGCGCTTGCGTTTGAAGCTCTCGACATCGTCGCGCCATGTGGCTTTGATTTCGTCTGCGCTTTTGCCTTGCTCGATCATTGTGCGGATATCGCCGCGACCTATCAGCAGTTCGAAAAATGATGTGAAAAATTTGTCGCCCATGCCGAGGTCGCGATAGGCGTCGATAAGATATTCGAGATTGATGCCCTGACCGATGGCCTGATCGTCGCTGATGTTGCTGAGGTCTACGCCGTGGCAGAGCCGGTTGAGAAGCGGCGGCTTTTTAGCACCTTCAACGCTGCGCGGAGTGAAGCTCATGTCTCGTCCTTTCATGTCGGGATGACCGTAGATCATAAAGGGCTTGTCTGTTCCGCGACCGAGGCTGACGGGAGTGGCTTCGAAATAGCATAACGACGGATAGAGATATATGGCCGTCATTGTGCGGAGATTGGGCGACGGCGCAATCGGGAGGCGGTAGCGTGTGCGGTGGGTATAGTTATCACATGGGATTACCGTGAGGTCGACCTCAGCGCCGCCGTCGAGCCAGTGTTCGCCGTTGGCCATACGGGCAAGCTCTCCGAGAGTCATGCCGTGGACCACAGGAATAGGCAGCCGTCCGACACCCGAACGATATTTCATGTCGAGTATCGGGCCGTCGACTGTCATGCCGTTGGGATTCGGGCGGTCGAGAATTATGACGCTTTTGCCGGCTTTAGCGGCGGCATTCATCAGGTCGAGCATCGAACAATAATAGGTATAATATCTGAGGCCGACATCTTGAATGTCGACGACAATCATGTCGAGGCCGTTTATAACATCAGCGCTTGGGCCTCTTTTTTTACCGTCGTAGAGCGATGCGATTTTAATGCCGGTTACAGGGTCAACGCCGCTGCCGACGTGTTCGCCCGCGTCAGCCTTTCCTCGAAAACCGTGTTCGGGAGAAAAAATGTTGACTACATTGACGCCGTTGTCAATCATTATGTCGAGTGTATGGCAATTGCCGACCATGCCTGTGTGGTTAGAGAAAAGCGCTACACGCTTATCTTTCAGCAATGGCAGATAGTCGGCGGTCTTGGCAGCGCCGACAATGACAGAATCGGTAACAGCTGCCGCTTGTATGCTGTCGTTGGTTTTGAGCTCTGCAGTTCCGGCTTTTTGAGCGGGACATGCCGTCAGGCAGAAAAGCAATGCTATGGCAAGTGGTGTGGACAATATTCGTATCATCAGTATTGACCGGCGAATTTTTTTCGTTTGGGTTTAAAATTAGTCGTGTAAAGTTACGATAATCTGTCGCGTCGGCCGTTTAAATCCTTGCACAATATCGTTAATAAATATTAATTGTTTCGAGCCTTGTATTTTACTCACAAATAATCCATATCTTTGCAACGAAAAAATAAGGGGTATTAGCTCATCCGGCTAGAGCGCGACACTGGCAGTGTCGAGGTGAGCGGTTCGAGTCCGCTATACTCCACAAAAAGCGAATCGAGTTTTTCGGTTCGCTTTTTTGTTATATCATTGAAAAGAAATATATTTGCATTACATAATACACTAAACAATATGCCGACTCTATTTATTCTTTTTGGGTTTCGTTTCTTCTTTTGGTCTTATGAACATGAGCCTATACATGTACATATCAGTAAG
>JAGAOW010000050.1 GCA_017889945.1 Muribaculaceae bacterium | reverse complement strand
GTGCGATGGTTTATATCGTCAATTACGACACCAAGGAGAAAATCGACTCTATTCTTGTCGCCGACAAGGTAGCGCTTTTCAAGGGCGAAATCGACGAACCCGTTCTGGCACGCGTGGTGCTCGACGGACGCAATGTAGCCACCTTTATCCTCGAGTCCGGCTCAATTGTCGTCGACCCGATGCAGCGCAGAGTTTTCGGCAGCATGCTCAACGACCGCATGACCGAATTCGGCAATCAGGCGAGCGCTTTGTCCGAGAAATTCCGTCAGAGCGCCAACGACTCTGTGCGCGAGGCAATCTACAACGAATATATCAAACTGTCGCAGGCAACGCTCGACGAGAACGCCGACAATCCCCTCGGCTTCTATCTCTTCGTCGACATGGCGTCGTCGATGGACGGCAAACAGCTCGACGAGGCCATAGCCAAATATCCAGCGATGGCCAATTATAATTACATCAAGAAATTCAAGGCTGCTCAAGCCAATAAAGAGGCTACATCGGTCGGCAAGAAGTTTGTCGACTTCGAAGTCAGCTACGATGGCAAGACAAGCCGTCTGAGCGACTATGTAGGCAAGGGAAAATATGTGTTGGTCGACTATTGGGCAAGCTGGTGCGGCCCTTGCATCCGACAGATACCCGTGCTTAAAGAACTGCTTGAGGAATTTGGCGACAAAGGTTTGGAAGTGTTGGGTGTAGCTGTGTGGGATGAGCCTGCGAATACGCTCAATGCAATCAAGTCGCACGGCATCGAATGGCCTTGTATCATCAACGCACAGACTATACCGACCGATCTCTACGGCATCAACGGCATCCCCTGCATCATACTTTACGGACCTGACGGAACAATCCTGAGCCGCGGCAAGCAGGGCGACGAACTCAAAGCCGACGTGCGTGCTGCATTTAAATCATCGCTTAAATAATTGCATTGCAAGAAGCTGATATGCAAGCGATTTTGAAGTGGGCTGGAGGCAAGGACAAAGAGCTGAAGTATATCCTTCCGGCCTTGCCCGAAAACTACGAGGACTACTATGAGCCCTTTGTCGGCGGCGGGTCGGTCTTCATGGCCGTCGATGCCCGGCGCTACTTTATCAACGACCTCTCGACCGAGCTTATAGCCCTGTATCGCTGCATAGCCGCCGGCGACGCACTCTTTTTCGAATATGCCGAGGCTATCGACAACGCCTGGGGCGCTGCCGACACTTTTTTTGCGGAGCATCGCGAGTTGGCCGAGCTGTATGGCCAATACAGCGGCGGCCACATCGACCGCGACGACCTCGCCCGGCGCATAGACGATTTCTGTGCTGCCGCCGCTCCTCGGATAGAGGCAATGGTCGCAGGGCTTCCCGAGCTCAACGCCGGCCTGATAGTAGGCGAGATGCAGCGCAATCTTCTGCGCAAGATGCTGCGCATGTGCAAGCTTGAGCACGAAAAACATCCGCTGCCCGCCTCGGATATCGACGACAATCTGCTGACGGCTATCAAAAGTGCACTCTATATGTATTTCCGCGGCCTCTACAACGACGGCCGCATCGCCGCCGATAATCCCGCGCTCCACTGCGCCCTGTTTCTGTTTATCCGCAACTACTGTTACAGCGGCATGTTCCGCTACAACGACGACGGAGAGTTTAACGTGCCCTACGGCGGCATGGCCTACAACAGCAAGCGACTCGCTCACAAGCTTGATTACTACCGCTCCCATGACTTGGTCGAGCGTCTGGGCGAAACCACGAGCGAATGTGCCGATTTCGAAGAATTCTTCCGCCGCAACATGCCCGGCGAGAATGATTTCGTGTTTCTTGACCCTCCTTACGACAGCGAGTTCAGCACCTATGCGCAAAACGAATTTTCGCGCCTTGACCATATCCGTTTAGCCAACTATCTGCTCAACGTCTGCCCGGCGCACTGGATGTTAGTAATCAAAAACACCGATTTCATCCACACGCTCTACAATCATCCGGGCATCAACATCAAGGCTTTTGACAAGACCTATCAGGTCAGCTTCATGAACC
>JAGAOW010000049.1 GCA_017889945.1 Muribaculaceae bacterium | reverse complement strand
GTTACATCCTTGTGGTCGATATAAGTCAGGGTCGACTTACGGTTTTTCATCCACGGGAAGTGCTCTAAGTGGGCGGCTTTCTCGTCTATGCGCGAGATAACGGATTCCGAGTTGTAGCCTGAGCCTGAGAAATAGAGCATTTGTGTCAACTGTTCGTCGCGCGATTTGAGACGGACAATCTTGCGGAGATAGTCACGCAGATTGTCGTATTTGTCCTTGCCGTAGAAATCCATGCTTTTGATGCGGCCAGAGTAAAGTGAAGGCATCACTTTCTGAGGAGATTCGGCCGTCATTGAATAGTAGTAGAGCAATGGTTTCTTCTGATCGCGGGCAATGAAGTCGAATTTGAGATCGAGGTCGTCATAGAAGCGGTCAGACGGACAGGACGAACGTTCGAGACGTTTGGGATTCTGAAAAACTTTGAATGCAGATGTCAGATGCTGGGCATCGAGGAGCATCGGAATGGGTATATCACCGACAAAAACCATGCCTTCGATCGGAAATGCTTTGCGTGTAGCCATCGTGCGGATGACCGAACGCAGTGAGTCGGGAGTGACGTCCTCGGTTACAACCACAATCTCCGACTTGAGACCCTGACGGTCAACGGCGGCAGCGTAGGCTTTTAATTCCGGCTTTGTCTTAGTGAAACTGATACTGTCGACGAAGATTGCGAAGCCGTAGTCGGATGCGGCGTTCATCGTCACGACAGCAGTCAGGAGAGCAAGTGAAACTGATATACGTTTGAATAGATTCATGTGATGTGATTAATGAATGTTAAAATGCTAATGACAGGCCGAAGCAGAGTGAGTTCATGCCGTCATTTTTGTAGTAGTCGAGTTTTCCGCCGACACATTGCTGTGTACCGCCGCCGACATAAGCGCCGACAATCAGATCGCGAACGGGGAGCTTCGCATCTATGCGACCGTTGACCGAGTAAGCTGTCGATGTCAGATAGGCATACATCGGGAGGCAATAGCTGTCTTTAAGCTCAAGACCTTCGAAATCATGCTGCGACGACAGGCACATGCCATAATTTCCGTCAAGAGCAATTCCCAAACGGACTTTCTTGACTGAGAAATATTTGGCTACGTTCGCGCCTATGGTCAGGCGATTGTATTTCTGACGATACAGTTCGGGGAAATTCTTGGTGTCAGAAGAGAGAAAACCTGCGAATATTCCGGCAGACAGCTGCGGAACATTTTCACGGTCAAGGATATCGAGACGATATGATGCTTCGGCGCTTGAACGAAGCTCCTTGTGCTTTATAGAGCTTCCCATGACCTCGTAGTGGGTCGTACCGTTTACGGTCACGCTTTTCTGGTCAAACCAACGGCCTTTAACATCGTTGCTTTCAGCTCGGATTTCAACATTATGGACAAACGAGTTGGACTTGAGCGACAGGCGGTTGTAGAGGCGTATCACACCGTTGGTGTATTCGCCGGCCTTGAACTGGTAGGTACTACCTCCGTCAGTCGCATTTTCGTTCTCATGGCTGTATGAAAGCGAAAGATAGTCAGCAATATTATCGTTGAAGCGATACTTGAAGTCCAAGCCTGCAAACCATGATGTCCCTTTGGCATCGCGTGTATATGACGAACCTGTCTGAGGATAGAATGTGCCGAGTCCGCTCATGACGTAGAACGGATAGTTGACAGCAGTCTGAACACAGGAGTACTTCGAACTTTCGTTGAACAGGTTGAGTCCGGCAGTAGCACCGACAGCGAATTTGGATGTCAGGTCATACTGAACACCGGGATTGAATACGAAGCGCATGCCTTTGGTTTCGAGACGTGGGTCTTTTTCGTCTGACATCACACCGACGTTGTAGTCGGCGTTGAGTCCGAAACGAAAACGCTTTGAGAAGTCGTAGGACAATTTGCCACGAACGTGGAAGCGCTCGGTGTTATAGTCGCTCGGTTCGGAATCAGCGAGAATAAAAGGATTCAGGCTGCTTTGGAAGAGTGTGGAATTCCAGCATCGGGCGCGGTTGTTCTCATTATAATAAGTGACACCGCCTTCGAAAGCGACACGCTCGAGTCTCTTCTGGCCGAAAGCGCTGACCGAAAGCACATCGGAGTGACCTGATTGGTCGATGCGATGATAATCGCCTTTATTCCAGCCGTAGCCTACTCCGATGACAGCAAGTTCAGACAGGGGCATATAGCTGATCGACACCGGGTTTATGGCTGAACTCTCGATATTGCCGATATAGTTATAGTCGCGGAACTGAATCTGCTGTAAAACGGAGTTATCCCCTTCTCCACCCGCGCGGGCAGAGAACGGGGATAACAATAGGATAGACGGAAGTATCAGGAATGACTTTCGCATAAGGACAATATTAGTCGACAGCTGAAGGTATCACACCGGGAGTCGGAGTCTGCTCGCGGAGGAAGTCTTCTGTAGAGTTGTTGGTGTCTTTGAAGATGACACGGCCGTCGGCTGTGATAGATTCAACTTTACGACGCACGCTCTTGCCGCAGTAAGGTTTGTCCATGAAGAGTTCGCCTGCATCGACTTCCGAACGGAGACGACGTACACGCTGGTCGGGCTTGTCGGCATTGTTGACGATATTGAGACCGTCGAGCACATATTCCTGAGGAATCATCAGATAAGAAGTGCCGGCGTATGAACCGTCGGGACGCTCTTTGAAGTTTTTCGTGTCCTTAGCATAGTCGACAGGGTTCACACCTTGGGGGAATTTGGCAAGAATGATAGAGTTTCCGGTAATCGGAAGTGTGAAATAGTTCTGAGTACCCTGAGCGCAGATAATTGTCATGTTGGGAACATTGGGGTTATCGATAGACACTGCGGGTTTGTAGTCCATCAGGCAAACTTCGTAGTCGGCATTGGAGAGGTCAACCGGCGAAATCATAGCTCCGGGAGCATCGGCAACATACATAGGAGTGGTCTCAGCAATGTGATTCTGAGCCTGACCGGCGATTACAACGCTCTTGCCCGGCAGAAGAGGATAGTCTGTGCCTGAACCGATGAAAGCTACAGTATAATAACCCATGGCGTATTCTTTCATAATCTCGCCGTCCTTCATCCATGCAGTGGGGAGTTTGCCCTGCGAGCCTTCGAGGTAGCCGAGCATACAGTTGTCGAGGTAAAGGACTTCGTCGGAGTTGTTGTAAATTTCATAGAACTGGTCACGCATATAGGGCATTTTGCCGTTAGGTTTGACCATGTTGTAGTAAACTTCCTTGAAGATGAGACCGCTTGAAACGCTTTCGACGAGGTCGAGAGATACAGTAGTGTTCTCAAAAACGCTTACGCTCTTCGATGCGCTGAATGTCGAGACAGAGCCACCGTCGTTGTGACGCATCGATGCTGTGACGCTGTATGTTCCTGCGGGAACTTCGAAGACATAGTCAGTCTTGATGTCTGTCGATTTGTATTCGCGGCCGGTCTGTTCGTTGGCCAGAACGATTGAAGCTGAACCGAAGTCGGTAACTGAAACGCCTTCGGGAGCTGCTACGTTGACGACGACCTTGTAGTTGGTTGTCACGTCATCGTCATTGCTGCAAGATGTCGCAAAAGCAGTGAATGCTGCGACTGTCAGGAGTGAATAGAAGAATCTTTTCATTTTTTGTTAGGAGTATGTTAATAATAAAATATGATTAGCTGATTAAAATTTTGCTTTTATTTCCGCGCCGAAGTACATGGGGCTGTAGAGTTCTTTGTAGCCGCCGATATAATTCTGACGGTAGACTTTGCTGAATTTCAGGAAGTTGTTGGCGAGAACCGAAATCTGAACAGATTTTTTGATTTCTTTTGTGAGCTTGAAATTGAGCATACAGGTCACGGGATAGTTCTGCTGCTTGAAATAGTTGGGATTCGAGTAACGGATAGTCAACTCATCGGGTCGCTCGACAAGCGAAGCATCCCACGGACGGTAGACCATTTCCTTGTCGTAGAAACCTACCGGGTCAACCTGCAGGACTTCATTGCCCATCGAATTGACGATTTTTTTATAGAGCGGATTGCCGGCTTCATCTTCATATATGTTGCGGAGACTTTCCTGCCATACGACCTGAAGAGTGGTCGACAGAATGAACTTGATGGCCGGAATGTGAGTGACAAAGCGGAAATTGGTGTTTACTCTCGAGCGAATAGTGCCGCTTCCGGTGGGCATGACCGCGAGATAGGTGTTGAAATTGCTGATGCCTGTCGCAGTGTCAACTCCCGAAACAACACGGCTGGAGTTGTAGCCGTTGCCGGTTGATTTGCGTTTGATCCAGAACCATGCGCCGTCGACTATAAGGTCGGTCGAGAGGGGTTTGATGCGTCCGAAATTGAAAGAATATTCGATGCCGTGCTTATCAGTCTGATATATATTTGCCGGTGTCGAATAGCTTCTGACTTCGCGCTGATGGTAGGCCGCGGCTGCTTTTTCCGAACCGTCGGGCATGGTATAAATAAGAGAGTTGTTTTTGTATGACGGAACTGCACCATCGAGGATGGCGGTCTGGGGAATATAATAGCGGTTATAGCCAACGCTGACGGGAACTGACATGAAGCCGAATTCGTTGTCGATGCGCTCGTTGAAGAAAGTTACAGAGCCCATGACACGACCGGCACGGCCGTTGAAGCCAATTTCGAATTTGCGTGAGCGCGAGGGTTTCAAGTCGGGATTAGCAGTGTTGCCGACAACTTCTGTCGTCATGATTGCCAGATTGTTGGGGTTATTGATGCCCGAATAGCTGTTGTAGCTTACGAAATCGAAGTAGGCAGGCGTCGGATATAGGTAAGCCATAGTCGGCATTTTTGATGCGAGACCGAAACCTCCGACGAGCGAAAGGTTGTTGAACACAGAGTTGTTTTCGGCAGTCAGGAATTTGTATGACACATTGACACGCGGGTCGACAGTTGTGAAATCGCCTCTGAGAGCCTGTTCACGGTCAATGAATAGATGGCTCAGACGCACACCAGGCTGCAACGACAGCACAGTTGTGCCGATGGTGTATTCGGTAAGATTTTCTGCAAAAGCCGAAATAGTGCTCATCGAAGGCAATGACTTGTAGGATCTCGGGCGGACTGACTGTCCGTCGCCTTGCATAGGCGGCAAATTCACGTCGTAGACCAGACCGCCGCCTTTGTTGGCATTGAGGGTATAGTCGATGCCGAGTTTGAAATTCATCGTGGCTTTGGGCAGCGACAACATGCGGTTGGCTTTGAGCTGAGCAAAGACATTGATAGGTTTGCCGTCGAGTTTGTAGTTACACATATATGATGCCGGCAGAAAAGCAACCTGCATCTCGCCGGGAGTGTAGGAATGTGCATAAGGAACTACGCCGCTGCCCACACTCTTATTGTAAATATCCTGCTGATGAGAATATTGGAACGATGCCGAATAGTTCAGGCTCGAAATCAGAGCGTTGTTGAGACGCCACATGCCGTTGACAGCCAGACGCACGCCGTAGTCTTCATTTTTGAAATATTCGCCTTTAAGCATAGCGTCATCGCTCTTGGTGTCGCTGATGTTGCGGTAGTATGTTCCTCTGAAGTTGAAGGTCAGAGGACGGCTTGTCTGGAAGAATACTTTTGAATAAGAGAAATTGCCTGTCAGACGGTCATAGCCGAGACATGATTTGCGACGGTCGGCGGTGGATTTTGTGTAGTCGACCGCGAAATTGAGCGAACCTCTGTTGTTGCCCAGACGCAGTCCTTTGCCGAAAGAGACCAGTTTGGAGTTGGGGTCGACTTTGACCATAGCCTCCCACGGAGTTGCGCCAGCTTTGGTGTTGATGATGACAGCGCCTGATGTGAGATTGCCGTATTCGACAGAAGGTATGCCGCGGATGACCTCGATAGATTCGATATTGTCAGGCGAAATCTGACGCAGGTCGACACCGCGTCCGGCTGTCGTCTGATCGTTCATCGTATTTGCCTGAATTGAAGAGTTTGAACCAGAACGCGCGGTGGAGAATACCTGCATGTTGGCATCGTTTGACAGCGGCGCACCGTCGACGACCACTGCCGTGCCTAAAGCGTTGTTGGCATTTTCGCCGGCGTCAATCTCGCGAATCGAGGCTTGTCCGGCATTGGTCAGGTCGGGGTTCTTGGTAACGGCGCCAGGAAGGAGCTGAAGCATATCTTCGACGCTCTTTGCCTGCAGGTGCTGGATTGCGGTCTGGCCGATATGCGAAGAAGAGCCCATCTTGCCCTCTTCGGCAGTGACGACCACTTCGTCAAGCGCTAACGACGAGGGTTTGAGTTTGATTATAAAATCGGAAACGTTTGATTTCTTGATTTCGAAATTTCCTTTTTGAGTTTCGTAACCGAGATATAGCACTTCGTAGGAGTATGTGCCCGGCGCGAGTTTCGGGAATGAAAAGTCGCCTTTCTGGTCGGCCGTAGCCCAGTCGAGAGTGTTGAGTTTGATGATTGCCATTTCGAGAGGCGCATCGTTGTCGGCCGACAAAATTTTACCTTTAAGACTGTAGACGTCTGCGGCGAAACTCCGGGAAGCGCTCAGGATGAATATAATCAGGATGATTAATCGATAGTCAGTAAGTTTGCGCATTGCCAAAAGTGGGGATTAATCGGTTTATTGATATGCTTGAAATCTGATTGCAAAATTACTTGTAATGTATGCGTACAGACAATACCTAAAAATAATGATTTTTTTGAGTCTATTAAAACATCTATTTACCTGTGTTATCAATATGGATGACTACGAAAATTGTGACAGCAAAACTAATAATTAATTTTGAATAATGAACACAAATTTGCTATTTTTTATACTTTGTGAAAGTATTTTCCGTGAATTAATGTCACAAAAAGCAAAAAGCTATGCGCCGCTGCGGCACATAGCTTTAAATCCGGGAAACAGAAAAAACGAACGGTTTGCTGTCAATAAGCAGTCATGCGGCAGGCGTAGAGTTGTGAATCCTGCTTGACATACGTCTTGATGATTGCATAGAGTCGTCGCTCTTCGGCTGTCAGTTCATTGCCGACAACTGCGCCGAATATCATTTCGCCTGCGATTGCAGACACGATTGAATACTGTTGCTCGATAGGAAGCGACTTGATGGTGTTGAGCACATTTTGGCTCAGGACGATTGATTGGTTCATGATATTTTTTCTTTTAATTTGATTTACGCAGCAAATTTACATTGCCGGATGGGCAATATTCGAGCACATGAAAATTAAAAAATGTTAGATGTACTTTTCTCCAATCTGCAAAAAAAGGCATTGAAATGCATTGTAATCAGACTAAAAGCTTGCAGGCGGTTAAAACGGTTTAACTAATTATAACTATTTTAACTCGTATGTGTTATATATTATATGTATTTTTGATGCGGACATGTGTCCCATAAGCGAACGACTCAGACATTATGAACGACATAACCGATTTTTTCAAGAGACTGCTTGACCAGCATCGAAGCATCGATATCGCCGAAGCGGAATTCTTACGTCTTATGGCCGATGACGAGGAGCTTAGAGAAGAATATAAGGAATGGTGCGACGCCTGCGGATATTCAGAGAAGCATGGTTTCACTGAATTCTGCGAAGAGTATATGGATTCGCAAGACTCAATCTGGGAATCTCTCAACGATTATGACGAATAAGTCGGACTTTAAGATGAGATTTCCGGCCGAATGGGAGCCTCAGCAGGCTGTGATGCTTGCCTGGCCCCATGAGCTTACCGACTGGAACTATATGCTCGACGAAGTCAGAAAGTGCTACTCGGAAATAGCTCACGCTATAGTCCGTCATGCGCGTCTGATTGTAGTCGCACCCGATTGCACCGCTGCCCGCGAAGCGCTTGCCGACATAGCTCAGGAGCGAATTACATATGTCGAAATCGACACCAATGATACATGGGCGCGCGATTTCGGAGCTATCACTACGTTTGACAACGAAGGCATGCCTGTTGTCAACGACTTTGCTTTCAACGGCTGGGGGCTGAAATTCGCCGCCAATCTCGACAACCTCGTCACGCAACGCATGGCCGAACGCGGTCTTTTTGCCGGACGCTACAACAACCGTCTCGGTTTTGTCCTCGAGGGTGGCTCAATCGAAAGCGACGGCCGTGGAACGTTATTGACCACATCAGAGTGTCTTTTGTCGCCCAACCGTAACGGCGACCTGTCGCGGCCGCAAATCGAAGCGCATCTGAAAGAATATTTCGGTGCAGACCGAGTGCTATGGCTTGATGCCGGAGCTCTCGAAGGCGATGACACTGACAGTCACATTGACACCCTTGCCCGCCTCGCGCCTTATGATACAATTTACTATGTGGGTTGCGACGACACTTCAGACAGCCATTATAAAGAGCTAAAGGCTATGGAGGAGCAAATCTTATCGTTCCGTAGGCCGGACGGCCTGCCCTACAATGCCGTCGCTCTGCCTCTCCCCGACCCCATTTTTGACGAAGACGGCATGCGTCTGCCTGCCACTTATGCCAATTTCCTGATTTTGAACGATGCGGTGCTTCTCCCGGTCTACAATCAGCCTAAAAAAGACTTTTTGGCAGCGCAAATGTTGAAAATCGCTTTCCCCGATCACGAAATCATATCAATCGATTGCCGTGCGCTGATACGTCAGCACGGCTCACTCCACTGCGTGACAATGCAGTATCCCGAAAATACAATCAAACAATGAAAAAAGACCGTCTCAAAGTTGGAATCATCCAACAGCACAATACCGCCGATATCGCTGACAACCGCCGTCGTATAGCTGAAAAAATCATACGGCTTGCCGCCGACGGCGCTGAACTGATAGTTAATCAGGAACTGCATGACTCATTATATTTCTGTCAGACCGAAAATGTCGACAACTGCGATCTGGCTGTCGATGTCGAATCGGAAGCTGCTACGTTTTATGCCGAACTGGCCAGGAAGACATCGACAGTCATTGTCGTGTCGCTGTTCGAACGACGAGCTCCGGGACTATATCACAATACGGCGGTCGTATA
This sequence comes from Muribaculaceae bacterium, assembly GCA_017889945.1. Taxonomy (GTDB): domain Bacteria; phylum Bacteroidota; class Bacteroidia; order Bacteroidales; family Muribaculaceae; genus CAG-873. The sequence goes on along the minus strand of JAGAOW010000049.1, from coordinate 9,305 downwards.
TGATTCAGACGGTTCGAAAGCCGGATGCTACCGCAAGATGCATATTCCCGACGACCCCGCATATTATGAAAAATTTTATTTCACGCCCGGCGATTTGGGCTTCAGACCGATTGACACGTCGGTTGGCCGTCTCGGTGTGCTTGTATGCTGGGATCAGTGGTATCCCGAAGCCGCACGCCTTATGGCGCTTGCCGGAGCGGATATGCTTATCTATCCCACTGCAATCGGATGGGAAAGTTCGGACGCGGATGATGAAAAGATGCGTCAGCGCGAGGCGTGGATAACCGTTCAGCGCGGACACGCCATAGCCAACGGTCTGCCAGTTGTCGCAGTGAACCGTGTCGGTCATGAGCCTGACCCATCGGGCGCGACCGCAGGCATACAATTCTGGGGCAGCAGTTTCGTGGCAGGACCGCAGGGCGAGTTCATCTATCGTGCGCCGGACGACAGCGAAGCCTGCGCAATCGTAGATGTCGATATGCGCCGCTCGGAGCAAGTGCGCCGCTGGTGGCCGTTCCTGCGCGACCGCCGCATAGATGCCTATGGTAATATTACCAAGCGTTTTATCGACTGATTAAGAGCCGGTTTTAATCAGTCTAACAGGCTCTTAGAGCTGCAGGGCGTCGGCCGCTTTCTCGTCGGTGAGAGCAAGGGCTATGACCTCTGAAACAGTTTCGACATAGTGGAACGTGAGTCCGTCGATATATCGTTGGGCGATGTCCTCTATATCCTTCTTATTCTCCTTCGAAATAATGATTTTGTCGATGCCGGCGCGTTTGGCCGCGAGTATTTTCTCCTTGATGCCGCCGACGGGAAGCACTTTGCCCCTGAGGGTTATCTCGCCCGTCATGGCTATGCGCTCGGCGACACGTCGCTGAGTGAATGCCGAGACGATTGCCGTGGCAATAGTGATGCCGGCCGAAGGACCATCCTTGGGAATTGCTCCTTCGGGGAAATGGATGTGGAGGTTGTAGTGCTCGAAGAGCGATGTGTCTATGCCGAGCGATTTGGCATGAGCCTTAACCCACTGGAGCGCAATCGCGGCTGACTCTTTCATGACGTCGCCGAGATTGCCGGTTATCGTAAGTTTTTCGCCATTGCCGGGCGACAGTGAGGCTTCGGCCATAAGGATTTCGCCTCCGACCTGAGTCCATGCAAGACCTGTGACAACGCCGGCAAAAGCGTTGCCTTCATATTTGTCCTTGGTGAATGGCGGCAGACCGAGCATGTCTTTAAGGTGTTCGGGCTTGATTGTGTCAGGGAATTCCGCACCGCTCATTTTGGCGAGAACTCGTTTGCGTGCCAGTGATGCGATGCGCTTTTCGAGTTGACGGACACCGCTTTCCGAGGTATAGTTTTCGATGATTTTGATCAGAGCTTCGTTTGAAATCTTCAGTTCGTCGTCGGTCAGGCGATGTTCGCTGCGGACACGCGGTTCGAGATGACGGCGTGCGATTTCGATTTTTTCCTCGAGGAGGTAACCCGACAATTCGATGATTTCCATTCGGTCGAGCAAGGGTTGCTGAAGCGTCGACAGAGTGTTGGCCGTGGCGATGAAAAGCACATGCGAAAGGTCGTAGTCGATGTCGATGTAGTTGTCGTGGAAATATTTATTCTGCTCCGGGTCAAGCACTTCGAGCAGCGCCGACGACGGGTCGCCCTTATAATCCTTTCCGATTTTATCGATTTCGTCGAGCAACAGCACGGGATTCGACGATTTGGCACGCTTCATGGCATCGATTATCCGACCCGGCATCGCACCTATATATGTGCGGCGATGTCCGCGGATTTCCGATTCGTCGTGCAGGCCGCCGAGCGAAACGCGCTGGTAATTGCGGCCTAATGCGCGTGCTACAGACACGCCGAGCGAAGTTTTGCCAACTCCCGGCGCACCGACAAGACAAAGTATCGGCGCTTTGCCTTCGGGATTGTTCATCAGCACAGCGAGCTGCTCGAGAATGCGCTCTTTGACTTTTTCGAGTCCGTAGTGGTCTTCCTCAAGAATCTTACGGGCGGCTTCGAAGTCTGTGTTCAGTTCGGTCTCGGCTTGCCACGGCAGTTCAAGAAGATTTTCGAGATATGAATACTGCACGGCATAGTCGGGCGACTGCGGATTGAGGCGGCGCAGCTTTTCGACTTCTTTGTCGAAGACTGTGCGTGCCTTTTCGGGCATATTTAGCGTTTTTGAGCGTTCAAGCAGTTCATCTGCCTCGTCAGCATCGCCATAGAGTTCCTCGCGTATCGTCTCCATCTGCTGCTGCAGGAAGGCGTTGCGCTGATTCTGGTCCATGTTGTGGCGGGTGCGTTGCATGATGTCGCGGCTGATGTCTACTTTCTCTTCATTTTTTGCGAGTTCGGAGAGAAGCAGGAATGCACGGTCGGTCAGCGAAGATTTGGCGAGAAGCTGAATCTTGGTCGCCGGCTCGAGCTGCATGTTTGTACATATATAATTAATAAGCTCGGCCGGAGATGAGTTCTGGTTGATGGAGAATACAATCTCCTTTGAGTTCTCGATGGTTTTGTTGATGATGCTGACGGCCGACTCCTTGACCTGCTCGACAAGAACCTGAAATTGGCTGTCGTTGACGGCCTCGGGCTCTTCGATGAACTTCACTCTCGCCGACAGCGCAGCTTTGGCAATCTGTTTGTGAGCGCCGCGTCCGATGATGCGGAATTTGCCGCGACCTCTCACAAGCGCCGTCTTCGACCCGTCGGGCAGATCGAAAACCTTGAGCACATCGGCTACGACTCCATATTTATATAAGCCTGTCGTGACCGACGGATTTTCTTCATCGGGGTTTATCTGACAAACGATGCCGATGGGTATCTGTCGCTCTGAAGCTTCGGTTGCGGTCAAAATCGAGTTCTCCCGGCCGAGAGAGATGGGAATGGTTATTCCGGGAAAGAGGACGAGATTGCGTGTTGCAAGCAGCGGAAGGTCGTCGGGCTGAGGCTCAATTTCGAAACGTCGGGTGTCTATATCTATCTGTCCGAACATGGCGGTTTGATTGTCTTGTTCTGATTCTTTCATTTTCTACTTGTATGGTGCTATTGTAAAGTATAAGCAAAAGCAGTGCCAAAATTACTAAAATATCTTCAAATGGCGAAATCAGCTGGTCGTGGCAGTAAGAGCCTAATTAACATTTATTGTTGAACAGGCTCTTAATAAATTGAAAATACATGTTGTGTAACATATTTTTTGTGCTTGTAGAAAGAAAAAAAATTCCGATATTGCGCTGTCAATTTCTGACAAAGTCTATTGACATATTGAAAATAATCAACCCAATACTAATTTCTAGTAACATGAAGATTTATAAAACCAACGAAATCAAAAACATCGCCTTGCTCGGAAGCAAAGGCTCAGGTAAAACCACGCTCGCAGAAGCAATGCTCTACGAGTGTGGAGTTATAAAACGTCGCGGAACAGTCGACGCCAAAAACACTGTTTCCGATTATTTCCCGGTTGAGAAAGAATATGGCTACTCGGTGTTCTCGACGGTGTTCTATGCCGAATTCCTCAACAAGAAACTCAATGTCATAGACTGTCCGGGAGCTGATGACTTCGTCGGAAATGCAATCACGGCTCTTAATGTGACCGATACGGGTGTGATTCTTGTCAACGCACAGTATGGCGTTGAAGTAGGAACACAGAATATATTCCGCACAGCTTCTTCGATTAACAAACCCGTTATCTTCGCAATCAACCAGCTCGATGGCGAAAAAGCCGATTATGAAAACGTCCTCGAACAGATGAAGGAGGTATTCGGCCCGAAAGTCGTGGCTATCCAATATCCTATCGAGTCGGGACCCGGTTTCAACTCTATGATCGACGTCCTGCTGATGAAAAAATATTCATGGGGTCCTGACGGCGGTGTGCCTACAGTCGAAGATATTCCCGCTGAAGAACTCGACCGCGCCAACGAACTCCACAAGATACTTGTCGAGGCTGCTGCCGAAAACGACGAGTCACTGATGGAAAAATTCTTCGAATCAGAGCATCTTACCGAAGACGAAATGCGTCTCGGCATTCGCAAAGGCCTCATCGACCGCTCGATTTATCCGGTGTTCTGCGTCAGTGCAGCAAAAGACATGGGCGTGCGCCGCATGATGGAGTTCCTCGGCAATGTTGTTCCTTTTGTCGACGATATGCCCGCACCTGTCAACACAGCCGGTAAAGAAGTCAAGCCTGATGCAGCTGGTCCGCTCAGTGTGTTCATGTTCAAGACCACTGTCGAGCCGCATATCGGCGAAGTCAGCTACTTTAAAGTTATGTCGGGTACGCTCAAGACCGGCGTTGACCTCGACAACGTGAGCCGCGGCAGCAAAGAGCGTTTCGCTCAGCTGTTCTGTGTGTGCGGTCAGATCAAGACTCAGGTCGACCAGCTCGAAGCCGGCGATATCGGTGCGACAGTCAAGCTCAAAGATGCCCGCACAGGCAACACTCTCGACGAAAAAGGCTGTGACTACGAATTCGATTTCATCAAATATCCCGCTCCCAAATATCAGCGCGCCGTGCGTCCCGTAACCGAAAGCGATGCCGAAAAACTCAACGTCATTCTTACCAGAATGCACGAAGAAGATCCGACATGGCAGATCGAGCAGTCGAAAGAACTCAAACAGACCATACTCTCAGGCCAGGGCGAATTCCATCTGCGCACACTTAAATGGCGTGTCGAAAACAATGACAAGCTGCCCATCGTCTTCGAAGAACCGCGTATCCCCTATCGCGAAACCATTACAAAGGCTGCCCGCGCCGACTATCGTCACAAGAAACAGTCGGGTGGCGCAGGTCAGTTTGGCGAAGTGCATCTGATTATCGAGCCTTATACCGAAGGTATGCCTGCTCCCGACACCTATCGTTTCGGCAATCAGGAGTATAAGATGAGCGTTCGCGACACTCAGGAAATACCTCTGGCATGGGGCGGCAAGCTTGTTGTCCATAACTGTATCGTCGGCGGTGCAATCGACGCACGCTTCATTCCGGCCATTGTCAAAGGTCTTATGGACCGTATGGAACAAGGCCCGCTCACAGGTTCTTATGCCCGCGACGTCCGCGTCTGCATCTACGACGGCAAAATGCACCCGGTAGATTCAAACGAAATCTCATTCCGTCTTGCAGGCCGCAACGCTTTCAGCGAAGCGTTCCGCAATGCCAATCCCAAAGTGCTCGAACCTGTCTATGACGTCGAAGTGTTTGTCCCCGGCGACGTGATGGGCGATGTGATGAGCGACCTGCAGGGACGCCGTGCCATCATCATGGGCATGTCGAGCGAAAACGGTTTCGAGAAAATCAGTGCAAAAGTTCCTTTGAAAGAAATGTCAAGCTACTCGACAGCGCTGAGCTCGATTACAGGCGGACGTTCGTCGTTCTCTATGAAGTTTGCAAGCTACGAACTCGTTCCGAGCGACGTTCAGGAAAAACTTCTCAAAGACTACGCCGAAAACAACAAGGAAGAATAAACCTTGTAACATAATATTTCTGATTGCACTCCCGAAGCTGTTCAGCACTTCAGGAGTGCAATTTTTCTTAAGGTGGCAAACGGAATTTTTTGTAACTTTGAATAGTCAATCATTTTTCGCAAATTTCATATTCTTACATCATGGCAAAAATCGGTTCGGTTATGACCAACGTAGGTCGCAAAGCTTTGTTGCTCGGCAGTGGAGAACTCGGCAAAGAAGTGACTATCGAGCTTCAGCGTCTCGGCGTTGAAGTCGTCGCATGCGACAAGTACCCCAATGCTCCCGCAATGCAGGTAGCTCATAAATCATATGTGTTCAACATGCTCGATGGAAATGAACTCCGCCGCATAGTCGAACTCGAAAAGCCCGATCACATAATCCCCGAGATTGAGGCTATTGCTACGCCGACACTGCTCGAACTTGAGAAGGAAGGCTATCATGTGACTCCTACCGCAAGAGCGGCTTGGCTTACCATGAACCGCGAAGGCATTCGTCGTCTCGCTGCCGAAGAACTCGGCGTCACAACATCGCCCTATCGCTTCGCTTCTGATTTCGAAGAATTCAAAAAGGCAGTCGAAGAAGTCGGCATTCCCTGTGTGGTCAAACCCATCATGAGCTCTTCAGGCCACGGCCAGTCGGTCATCAAATCGGCCGACGACATAAGCCGCAGCTGGCATATCGCTCAGGAAGGCGGACGTGCCGGTGCCGGACGTGTCATCGTCGAAGGCTTTGTAAAGTTCGATTATGAAATCACACTTCTGACTGTGCGCAATTCAGCCGGAACTGTTTTCTGCGAACCGATAGGCCACATTCAGATTGACGGCGACTACCGCTATTCATGGCAGCCTCAGCCTATGACCGTCGCCGCTCTCGAAAAAGCTAAGGAAATCGCGCGCAAAGTCACTGACGCTCTGGGCGGATACGGCATCTTTGGTGTAGAGCTCTTTATCAAGGGTAACGAAGTGATTTTCAGCGAAGTATCGCCGCGTCCTCACGATACCGGCATGGTCACGATGATATCTCAGGATATGAGCGAATTTGCGCTTCATGCCCGCGCTCTGCTCGGTCTGCCTGTTCCGGCCATACGTTTCTACGGCCCGTCAGCATCGAGAGCTATCGTCGTTGAAGGCGAAACCAACCGCATCGAATTTGACAATCTCGAAGAAGTACTTGCCGAACCGGGCGTGCGGATCAGAATTTTCGGCAAACCCGAAATCAACGGTCATCGTCGCATGGGTGTCATACTTGCTACCGACGAGTCGGTCGAAGCTGCAAGAGACAAGGCCGAACGCGCCTATGAGAAACTCAAAGTGAATGTGCTGCCGCGCAAATGAGTGTTATGAGCGATAGCCGTCGTCTGACCATAATGATGCGCGCCGGCGATGTGGCGAGGGCCGACATGGCTCTTACACCTGAGCGCATATATTACCGCTTCGCCACCGACGAATCAATCGAGGACGGAGAACTTCCTCCGGCCAAAGAGGATTTCGATCTACTGTCAGAGCGTCTCGTCGCTGCGTTGACCGCCAATGACGGCGAACAGGATCTTGCCGACGATATGTCTGTGAAAATCTTTATCGACAACCGTCTCTCGGACATCCGCATCAGCGAAGCTTCAATGCGTCGTTTGGTTGCCGAACTTCGTTCGGTTGCCGAGGAGTTTGCATTTCTTGGAGGATTTTGCTGATGATTAAGGCGTGGATTGAAGCAATGCGTCTGCGGACGCTGCCCGTATCGATTGCCGGTGTGGTCTGCGCGTCAGGCTATGCCTTGCTCGATGGCTCGTTCAAATTCTTGCCCGCCCTGCTCTGCTTCGTTTTTGCGGTTTTGGCTCAGATATCATCAAATTTTGCCAACGAATATTATGATTTCAAAGCCGGACTTGACCGTGTAGGCCGCGACGGACCGCGACGCGGCGTGACCGAAGGCGACATCACGCCTCAGGCCATGAAGCGGGCCACATTTATTGTCCTAGCTTTGGCATGCGTTGTCGGCTGCAGTCTGATTTACTGGAGTTCGCCATGGCTGATTGCCGTCGGCGTTGCAATCGCAGTCGGAGTTCTGGCCTACAGCACCGGCCCCTACCCGCTCTCTCATCACGGTTTGGGCGAGGTCGCCGTCATCTTTTTCTTCGGCCTGATTCCTGTTAACTTCACATATAATATTATGTCATCCCATTGGTCGGCCGAGGTCTTTCTCGGTTCGCTAGCAATGGGCCTGATGATTGCCAATGTCCTGATTGTAAACAACTACCGTGACCTTGAGGACGACAGAGCCGTCGGCAAACACACCTTGGCTGTCATGTTCGGCCGCAAAGCGATGGCAACGCTCTATCTCCTTAACGGCATCGTCGCTGTAGCTCTGCTCAGTCCGTTATGGCTGAATATTGACCGATTGATGTTGATTCCACAGGCCGTCTACCTCGCAATCCACATCGTTCTGTTTTTCAATCTGCGTCGACGCAGCGGTTCCGCCCTCAATCCCCTGCTCGGCATGACGGCGTTCAACATACTGCTTTATGCCGTTTTATTCACTCTCATAAGTGCGATATGAAAACTAAAAAATACATAATGGATATGACTGTTGTCGAGAACTGCGTTCTCGGCGACTTATATTCATTGCTGAAAATCGTTCCGGCCGATGGCGTCGCTCTTCCCGAAATTCTTCCGGGGCAATTCGTTCAGGTCGAAGTCAGTGATTCGAAATCGACATATCTCCGTCGACCTATTTCGGTCAATTTTGTCGATTACGACAAAAATCAGCTTTGGCTTCTCATCCGCAAGGCCGGCGACGGAACTCGTCATCTTGCCGCTCAGCCCGTCGGCTCGACAGTCAATGTGATTCTTCCTCTCGGCAAGGGATTCACTGTTCCTCAGTCAGGCGGCGCAGTCGAAAAAGTGCTTCTGGTCGGTGGAGGCGTCGGTGTCGCTCCGTTGCTCTATCTTGGCCGCAAACTCAGCGATGCAGGCATTGAGCCGGAATTTCTCCTCGGTGCGCGTTCGGCTTCCGATTTGCTGATGCTCAGTTCGTTTAAGGCCATAGGCAAGGTCTACATCTCGACAGAGGACGGGTCGGAAGGCGAAAAAGGTCTTGTCACGACCAATTCGGTTTTCGACCGCAGTTTCGACCTCATCTATTGCTGCGGCCCGATGCCTATGATGAAGGCCGTGGCCTCCATCGCAAAAGCAAAATCAACCGACTGCGAGGTCTCGCTCGAAAACCGCATGACGTGTGGTCTCGGGGCTTGCCTGTGCTGCGTCGAGAAAAACAGTGAAGGTCATAATGTATGTGTCTGCACCGATGGTCCGGTGTTTAAATCAAGCGAACTGCCATGGTAAATCTATCTGTAAAACTCGGAAACCTCGAACTTAAAAATCCGGTGCTAACCGCATCGGGCACTTTCGGCTACGGCGAGGAATATGCCGATTTTGTCGACCTCAACCGTCTCGGTGGTTTCATCGTCAAAGGCACAACGCTCGAACCGCGCGAAGGTAACGACTATCCGCGCATGGCCGAGACGCCGTCGGGAATGTTGAACGCCGTCGGCCTTCAGAACAAAGGTGTCGACTACTTTATCAACAACATTTATCCGCGCATATGCAAGCTCGACACGCAGATAATAGTCAATGTGTCAGGCAAATGTGTCGAAGATTATGTCGCTGTTTGTGAGAAGCTTACAGTCCTTGACCGCATCCGTGCGGTTGAAATCAATATCTCCTGCCCTAATGTCAAACAGGGTGGCATGGCCTACGGTACGACTTGTGAAGGTGCTGCCGAAGTGACTGCCGCAGTCCGTCGGGCTTGGCCTCGTCATATGATTGTCAAGCTCTCGCCCAATGTCACAT
>JAGAOW010000048.1 GCA_017889945.1 Muribaculaceae bacterium | reverse complement strand
GTTCTGCACCTCTGCGGGATAAATGACAAAGGCCCAGGCGAGCGTGAGATTATGGAGCGCGAAGAGAATTTGGCTCTCGAAATGCTTCATCTGCTTCTGAACACATTAAATATCACTTATTCATTTGCTGCTTAAGCATTTCGAGAGCCAAATTCTCTTCGCGCTCCATAATCTCACGCTCGCCCGGGCCTTTGTCATTTATCCCGCAGAGGTGCAGAACGCCGTGCACGACGACGCGTCTTAACTCTTCATCATAGCTCGCACCCACCTGCTCGGCATTAGTCCTGACAGTGTCAAGAGATATGAATAGGTCGCCGGAGATCAGCTTGCCGCGCGTATAGTCAAACGTGATGATGTCTGTGTAATAATCGTGATTGAGAAAGCGGCGGTTGACCTCGATTATCTTGTCATCATTGCAAAATATATAACTGAGCGGACCGAGAATCTTTCCATGGACCTTTGCCACATCCTCTATCCATTTCTCAATCTCAACAAAAGGCAAAGCGGGCATTTCGACCCCTTCGCATATCCACTGAAAAATTTCTTTCATCAGTTTCTTTATTAGCCTACAAAAATACGAATATTCACTGAAAAATCAAACTTCATATTTTTACGCCCGTAGTTGAGCCAATTTTAACAACAATTCACAATCGGCCGTTTTTCTGACCCGAAATCTCCGCACGACAAAATCAGACATATCCTGCTGATATGCTGACATATAGCCACGAACAAAGCCGCTTGAGAATCGAAAATTCATATCCACTCTGCCGCCTGTCCGTAAAAATTGAAGCAAAATCAGCTATCACACACATAGATATCTCAGGAAATCTCCTTACCTTTGCACCCGTAATTACACACCGCATTCCTGCCATGGACAAGATATCAGCCACAATAATTACCCGCAACGAAGAGTCGCAAATCGAACGCTGCCTCAATTCGTTGCAAGGCGTGGCTGACGAAATAATCGTCGTCGACTCATATTCCACAGACCGCACCGTCGAAATTTGCCATCGCTACGGTTGTCAGGTCACATGCCGCGTCTTTACCGGCTTCGGCTCGCAACGCCAATATGCGGTCGGACTTACCCACAACAGTTTTGTCCTCGCCATCGACGCCGACGAAGTCCTCTCCGACGAATTGCGCCGCGAACTGATCAAGATGAAAAACGACGGCTTCTCTCATCGCGTCTATCGCCTCAACATCGTCAACTACTTTTGCGGAAAAGCCATCAACCACTCCGGCTGGCAGCCGGCCACCGACATCCGGCTCTTCAACAAACGATATGCCAACTGGAATCTCCATGACCTCGGCGAACGCGTGACCTTCGACCCTCTGCTTATCCCCCACCCCATCACTAAGGGACGCATCGACCATTTCCGCGTCAACACCGACGACGAATTCGTCAAGAAGGAACAGCGCCGCAGTTCGATGCAGGCCCGCATGCTGACAGGCGAAAACCGCCGCATATCTATCTTCACCCCGATTTTCCGCGCCTGGAAAGACTTCATGACATGCTACCTCGCCCAGGCTGCCTTCCTCGACGGCCGTCAGGGCAACATCATCGCCATGCGCCGCTGCTCAAGCACATTCAAGGCATACAGCATCGCACGCAGCATTCTCAACAAACGCCGCCGTCACTGACTCCCCGCGCAACGGCCTCAGCGCAAGTTATACAACAATTTTTTGTAATTGATTTTGAATCCCCACACCAATGGCGTCAGCCACTGCGGATAGCGCTTTGTGATGGCCGACGGAAACAGGCCCGTGAAACTTCCCTGCGTCGCGACCGTCGGCTGACACCAGTAGTAAGGCAGCTCGCCGCGACTGCGCAGCAAGTTGTGGAAATTATCTATCGGGCGGTCTACCTTAAGTTTCTCAGCGCCCTCAAGCACCTTCCGCGCACCCTCGGCGCTTATATACATGCAGCCGGTCATGCGGTCATTCTTTCCCTCATAGAGATAGCGCCCGCGTTCGCGCTGCGATCGAGGCACGAATTGCAGACGTGTATCCTCATACGAGATTATGCCTCCGTCGCGGCCCTCGCGTCGGGCCTCTTCGAGCGACGCGCCGAAAATCCGCGGGAAGCGCTTGCTCAGCACTATATCGTCCTCCAATATCAGCGCACCCGGCATTCCGGCATCTATGATACGCCGACAGGCCAGCAGATGCTTCATCGCGCACGACATTTCTGCCAAAGTATGTGTCTCGCGGAACGACGGCGCAAACCACCGCTCTTCATCCTCTTTCCGCAGCTTCGGAATGTCGCCGTCGAGCATCCACTCCCACTTCAGGCCCATTCGACCCAACATGCGTTCGATATGGCGCTCTCGGTCCTCATATCCATGCTCCACATGAAGCACTATAATATTGACTTGTCCTGTTTCCATTGATTTCGTCCACTAATACTCACTGAAGAATTTTGGTTTGATCACAATTCCGGCTCTGATTTGGCTGTGATACTGTTTATAGTCGAGAAGCCCTTCGCCGTAGCCGTTGTAGAATTGGATAAACGCATACTGGTTTTCCTTGCGGAACAGACGGTACGACAATTCGATGACCGTATTGTAGTTGAAAATCTTTCCGAGACGCTTTGTCAGGATTACTGAGCCTGTAAAGCGTCTGTTTTTTGAAAACACCTGCACCCCGGTCTGGTAGATGCCGCAATAGTGCAGAATATCTTTGTTATTCTGTCCGTCGATAATCGGAATCCACACCTTGCCGTGAACCATCAGACAGGGGTCGACAAGTATATTGCCCGCAAGCGATATCTTGTTCCACGACCTCGACTGTATGCTGTCGCGACCGTTCGACTCATGCTCTATCATCAGCGTCAGCTTGCCGATAAATCTGTTTTTGACATACAAGGGCTTCGTCAGACCTATGCCAGGATTGAAATTCAGGTCAGTCATCGGCATCGAATTCTCGAGCACATTCCAGAAGCATTTCTGTGAATAAAACAGATAGAGATATGTTCCGAACGGCAACACCGTTTTGGTCAGGCGTTGCGCTATCGAAATCTGAAACTTAATGTTAGTGTTCGTGTTGTTAGGGTTCTTGAGCGACGGTCCGAAGATAAAATAATTGTCTTTGTAAAGACCGAAATATGGCTGATGCTCAAAATCATTCTTGACGCTGTCTATATCAAATGCCTTCCCTTCGAGCGTCAGAATCTGCGCATGCGTGCCTACACCGCATAACGCCGCGAATGAAATAAGCAATATTAATATCCTTTGTCTCATTAATTATAAATGATAATTCCGCTGCAAAATTAATCAATTCTCCATTTTGTCAGAACTAATACGCCATTTTAGCCTATTTTCAACTCCTTTTAGGACTATAATTTATGCTTTTTTGGCTACCTTTGCGATTATCTTTGCATTAACAGGCATGACAATGAACATAATCCGACATCATATCATGAGGCTGATAGTCGCTGTCCTGATTTCTGCGGCGGCTGCGGCCTGCGGCGACTCAGAGTCCTTCACTATTGAAGGCACCGTCGAGGGCAACCCGACCATGAACCTGCGCTTCATCTACAGTTCCGACCGTACTGTCGTCAAAGGTCTCACGGCCGTTCGCGACGGCAAATTCGAATACAAAGGCGCCGTCCACGACCCGTCAATAATCGAAATTCTTGACAATGATTACCGCCCGCTCGGACGCCTTTTTGTCGCAAACGGCAACCGCATAACATGCAACCTGACCCGCAACAACCCCAATGTTCTGAAAGTTTCGGGCAGCGACATCAGCGAGCGATGGGCCAATTTCCTTGGCGACAACGCCGAGGCCATGTCGTCATCGCAGTCAAACGCTACCGTCGAGCGATATGTCGCCGACAACCCCGACGACATTGTCTCTACCCTGCTGATGCTCACGTCCTACGACTCCTCGCGCGACGCCGTCAGAGCCGATTCGCTCATGTCGTCGATCAATCCCGCTGTCCGGCCGTCCTACCTCGTCGACGGCTTCAACTCCATGCTGATGCGCCTCGTCTCGCAAAGCGTCGACAGCAACATTGCCCCAATTCCCTTCTTTAATCTGCGCGACTCCCTCCTTGAGTTCAAACCCGATAGCAAACGTCTCTCAGTCATCGCCCTGACCGACACAAAATCAGGACGCGCAGACTCGATTGTACCGGCCCTGAAACGCATTCACGACCGCAAAAAGCGCCGCAATCTCCAGCTCGTCGAATTCTCACTCGACCGCGACACCCTCACATGGCACCGCTCCGTCCGCCCCGACTCCGCATCGTGGCAACAGGGCTGGGTAGCAGGCTCTATCGCCTCGCCCGGCATCGAACGCCTCGCAGTGCCTTCAATCCCCTACTTCATCGTTGTCGACTCGCTCGGCCTACAGACCCTCCGCACCCCCTCGGTCAATCGGCTCGAAGCCTACGTCGACAGCTGTCTCAACCGCCAACATTAACTCTTCGCCATGTTAGTCAAGACCTACGGAGCAGCCCTGCAGGGCATTGACGCAATCACGATTACCATCGAGGTTGCCGTCAGCCGTGGCTTTACCTACACCATTGTCGGCCTGCCCGACACAGCTGTCAAAGAAAGCAACGAACGTGTCCGCTCGGCCCTGCGCGAGTCAGGCTATGACTACCCCCGCCACTCGGTCGTCGTCAACCTTGCGCCGGCCGACGTCCGCAAAGAAGGCTCGGCCTACGATCTGCCGATTGCCGTCGCAATCCTCACATCGGCCGAAATCATCAAGACCAAAGACCTCGACACATTTATGATTATGGGCGAGCTCTCGCTCGACGGCTCGATTCTACCCGTCCGCGGTGTGCTTCCTATGGCCATCGAAGCCCGTCGCGCCGGCTTCAAAGCCATGATTGTACCCAAGGCCAACGCCACAGAGGCCGCCGTAGTCAGCGATCTCAACGTTTACGGCTGCGAGAACCTCCGTCAGGTCATAGACCTGGTCTGCGGCGAAAAACTTGTCGAACCCACAGTCGTCAACACCCGCGAAGAATTCGCCGCCGCAAGCACGATATTCGACTGCGACTTCGCCGATGTCAAAGGCCAGGACAACGTCAAGCGAGCATTCGAAGTCGCTGCTGCCGGCTCTCACAACATCCTCCTTGTCGGCCCGCCCGGCTCAGGCAAGTCGATGATGGCCAAGCGACTGCCCACTATCATGCCGCCGCTGACCCTCCGCGAGGCTCTCGAGACAACCAAGATTCACTCCGTCGCAGGCAAACTCCGCCGCGACTCGCGTCTGATGTCACATCGCCCCTTCCGCTCTCCCCATCACACCATTTCGCCGGTCGCCCTCGTCGGCGGAGGCTCAACGCCCATGCCCGGCGAAATAACACTTGCCCACAACGGCATCCTCTTTCTCGACGAGTTCCCCGAATTCACGCGCCAGGTGCTCGAAGTCATGCGCCAGCCCCTCGAAGACCGCCACATCTCAGTCGCGCGCGCCCGCTATTCCATCGACTACCCCGCCTCGTTCATGCTCGTCGCCTCGATGAACCCCTGCCCCTGCGGCTACTACAACCACCCCACAAAACAGTGCACCTGCGCGCCCGGTCAGGTCCGGCGCTACCTAAGCCGCATTTCAGGCCCTCTGCTCGACCGCATCGACATCCAGATTGAAATCCTCCCCGTGCCCTTCGAACGCCTGTCATCGGCCGAAGCAGCCGAGTCGAGCGCCGCAATCCGCAGGCGCGTCATTGCCGCCAGAGCCATACAACAGGCCCGTTTCGCCGACGAACCCGACGTCAACTGCAACGCACAGATGAACTCCCGACTGATCAAACAATGGTGTCGTCTCAGCGATGAGACGCTGACCATCCTCCGTCAGGCCATGACAAAATTCGACATGAGCGCCCGCGCCTACGACCGCA
Source organism: Muribaculaceae bacterium (assembly GCA_017889945.1). Taxonomy (GTDB): domain Bacteria; phylum Bacteroidota; class Bacteroidia; order Bacteroidales; family Muribaculaceae; genus CAG-873. Next base: position 38,359 of record JAGAOW010000048.1, on the reverse strand, counting down.
TCATCAAAGTCGCGCGCACCATCGCCGACCTCGACCCCGCCAACACCGCAGCCGACCCCGCCTTCCCCATCTCGCCAATCCACATGCGCGAAGCCGTCAACTACCGCAACCTCGACCGCGCCTCCTGGGGCGCCACCTACTGACCCCAAAAAAAGAAATTTTGACCTGTGCCGGAGGCTTGCCTCCCCAAAAAACCTCTGATTTTGACCTGCGCCGGAGGCTTGCCTCCGCAATAATCCCCCCGAGTTTGAACCGCGCCGGAGGCTCGCTTCCGGAAATAACCCCAAACCCCCATGCCTCGCTCTTTTACCCACAACTACTACCAGCCCTCCATCTACCATATAACCCTTTCCAAACTGCAAGGAGTAGAACCCTTTGGAACGCTCCTCGGACATGGCCATGAAGCAAAAATTAAGTATAGCAGACTCGGCAGCCTCATCGCCACCACTTTTTATCATATATCAGAGCTCAATCCAAATATAAAACTTCTTCAATACATGATAATGCCCGATCATGTACATCTTATCATCAGAGTATGCGCTACCATTCCGCGCCACCTCGGGAATTATATCGGACAGCTTAAAGTGCGTATTACCCAGCAATTTGGCAAAACTGTTTTCAATCCCGACTTTTATGATTGCATTCTATATAGGAACCTGTCCCCTGACCCTCTTTATTTTCAGATGAAAAGATTCACATTAGCCTGCTCGGCACGCTCCATGTAGCTTGCTACTCCTCCCACAGTCACATTGTCCAGCAGTTCCTCACGTTTGATGCCCATCACATCCATAGACATCTGACAGGCAATGAACTCCACCCCCTGATCAATTGCCTGCTGCCGTAATGTTTCGAGTGAATCCACTCCTTTCTTCCGCATGAGATAACGCATCATCTTGGAACCGATTCCCAACATGTTCATCTTGGAAAGAGCCAACTGGGTAGAATCCGCAGGCAGCATCCATCCGAACATACGTCCGAAGATATCCTTCTTTACCTTGGGCTTACGCACCCTCTTGATAGCATTCAGTCCCCAAAACGTAAAGAAGATACTGACCTTCTTGCCGGTGGCAGCAGCACCATTGGCCAATACAAAGGTGGCCAACGTCTTGTCCAAATCGTCGCTGAAAAGAATCAAGGTCTTACCCTGTTCTGAGGTCTGTGGCTGGGTCGCTTCTACAACTTGAGGGGCTGCTTTCTCGATTTCAACAATCTGTATGCCACCCTCAGCACGTTTACCCAGGAACTTATGACCGGTTGTGCGGCACCAGGCCTCTGCATCCCGAGGGAAACCTGCATCTGTGGCACGAACTTCCAACTGTTGACCTACTGCTAACACGTCCATGGCCTGCTTCAGCTTCAAAATAGGACCTGGACATTGGATGCCGCAAGCATCTACCTTGATGATAGATTTATCACACCTACACGATGAGGCAGGGCAAGCATGGGTAGTTGTATCACAGACGAATCCTTCCGGCGTTTTAATGGTTGCAGTTGCCGCGTTGTAGGTTTTTAATCCGCCAATTAAGTTTCGTACATCGGGATACCCTTTACTCTTGAGAATGTTGGAAGCCAAGTAACCACGCAGGCCGACGCCACAGAAGAGATACACAGGCTGGTTCTCCGGAATATCAGCCAGACGTTCACGCAGGTTATCCAAGGGAATATTGATGGCTCCCGGAATGGTTCCAAGCGCATATTCGTCAGGCGTTCTTACATCCACCAACGTCACTTGGCTCTTATCAGCTTGTTGAATTTCACGCCAATAGAGTGGCGTCATCTTGCCACTCAGTATGTTGCCGGCCACGTAACCGGAGATAGCCACAGGATCCTTGGCTGAAGAGAATGGAGGTGCATAGGCATGTTCCAGACGTGTGAGTTGCTCCACCGTTGCGCCCTGTTTGATGGCCAGTGCATACTGGTCAATCCGTGTATCCACCCCATCATAGCCAACAATCTGAGCGCCATACAGTTTCCCATCTGTCGGAGAGAAAGTAATCTTGATGTCCATCTGAAGGCTACCCGGATAGTAACCGGCATGCGAACCGTTGTGAATGGTGGCAGACAGATAGGGTATTCCCATCTGCTTCAGTCGCTTTGCAGGCAGACCCGTAGAAGCTACCGTGAGATCAAATACCTTGGCGATCGAAGTGCCGATAGCTCCCTCATAGTGGATACGGTTACCAAGCACCATGTTGTCTGCTACGATACGTGCCTGGCGATTGGCTGGACCTGCCAGGAAATTGAGCCAAGGTTTGCCCGTAATCGGATGAGGGTATTCAATGGCATCCCCTACGGCATAAATATCCGCATCAGAAGTCTGCAGATAGGCATCTACCCAGATACCACGCATTTCACCGAGTTTCAATCCAGCTTCCTGCGCCAAACGCGTCTCTGCACGTACGCCAATGCTTAGCAACACCATGTCCGCCTTTAATGAAATGCCCGACTTGAAATAGACAGTCAACTCATTACCCTCACGAGAAAAACGTTCTACAGCTTGTTCCAGATACAGTTTCACATCCTGCTGTTGCAAATGCTGGTGAACCAGTGCTGCCATGGAATAGTCAATTGGTCCCATGACCTGAGGAGCCATTTCGACAACTGCTACCTGTGATCCTGCATGTTTCAGATTCTCGGCCATCTCAAGACCAATGAATCCGCCTCCTACAATGACGGTCCGACGAACCTGGTGGGCGGTCATATAGGCCTTGATGCGGTCTGTGTCGTCCACATTTCTAAGCGTGAAGATACCCTCACTTTGGATACCGGGCAAGGGTGGAACAACCGGTGATGCACCGGGAGAGAGCAACAGTTTATCGTAGTTTTCGGTGTATTCCTTGCCCTCGGCAGAACGCACAGTCACTTGCTTCTTCTCAGGATGAATGGCAATCACCTCACTCCGTGTACGTACGTCAATGTTAAATCGCTTGCCAAAAGCCTCAGGAGTCTGGACAAACAGCCGGTCACGCTCCTCAATCACGCCTCCGATGTAGTAGGGCAATCCACAGTTCGCATAGGAGATGTAGGCCCCCTTCTCAAACAGGATGATCTCTGCATCTTCCGTCAATCGACGAATACGGGCTGCAGCAGTTGCTCCTCCTGCTACACCACCAACGATCAGGTATTTCTTATTATTTGGTGTCATAGAAAATATAATTTAACGAAAGAAATTTTGACCTGTGCCGGAAGCTTGCTTCCTTTTTGGATTGCGCCGGAGGCTTGCCTCCGCAATAAGCCCCCCGATTTTGAACCGCGCGGGAGGCCCGCCTTCCGGCAATAACAAATCTACAACCCCTTAGAAGAACACATACGAGAATTTGAACTCGAAGGTCGGGTAGACTTTCATGTGGCGGGCGAGTTTCATATAGTCGCCGACTTTGCCGCGGATATTGTCAAGGTCGTCAGTCATGTTGACATTATCGTTGGTAATAACCTTCGGCGCACCGCCCCAGAACATCACGCCCAGGTCGAAGCCTATGTTCCAGTGCTTATCCTTGCTGACGCTTGTCTCGTAGCCCAGGCCCGTATACCACCGCATAGTGTTGACGTACGCATTCGCGCGGACCGTGCCATCCTTGCCCGGCTCCATATAGTAAGGCGAACCGTCCTTGAAATCTCCCATGCGGATGCCCAGGCGTCCATATTCCGCCAGTTTCTGTTGCAGCTCATAGGCCACCTCGGGGTCGATATAGACATTGTTAAAAATCGGCTGACTCGAGATATTTTCGATAAAATCAGGCTCTTGCGATGCGTCATACAGACGGTTATACATCGAAATGGCGAGCAGACTCGGCATTTCCTCCATCGTGTTCACAGCCATGGCTATGCGGCGCGGACCCGTATAGAAACCCAGCGTCACATGCCAGCGGCGATCCTTAGCCAGCGGAAAGACATCGACCATAACCTTATAGTTGGCCATTCGCGGCGTGGCCTCCACATCTACGCGGTCGTCCATCTCATAACCCGATATCTTATACATCAGGTCCTGAATCTTGCCGAAATTATTGCTGTTCACACTCGTTCCGTCCGTATACGACGTGATACCGAAGTGCATCGGCACAGTGAAATGAGGCATAAAACTTGCGCCGACACGCACTTTGGCCCATTCCGTCACAGGAGTGGCAAACTCGATGCCGAAGCCGGTTGTTCCGAGCGTAATGCCCGCCTCAAGTTTGTTGAAGATACCCAGACGTTTCAGTGTCGACTGTTGGTCGGTCGGTTCGGATACAGGATTAGGGTTCACAACCTGAGCCTGAACATTTGCGGACTAGACAAGAAGCAAAGCCGAAGTTAGCGCTTTTAGCAATTTCATTGGTTGGAATGTGATATTGAATGGACTAATGAGTATGGACGTAGTTCTCTTTCTGCCTGGCTGTTTGAAGCCTGCGCTGCAAAGATACGAATAAGTCGAGCGCAAATCCAAATATTCTTATTTGAAATTTGCCGAGCGTGAGTATCTTCGGCGTAGCCAACGATACGAACAGCTCGACCCCAAATCCAAATATTCTTATTTGAAATTTGCCGAGCGTGAGTATCTTCGGCGAAGCCAATGATACGAACAGTCCGAGCGCAAATCCAAATATTCTTAACACCCCTTGACACAAAATTCACAAAAAAACATAAACATATCATTAAAAAACTTTCCACAACTTGTTGTATTTAGCTTAAAATTACATATCTTTGCAGAATAAAATAGTATTCAGCTATATAGACACTCAGATGACCGACATATAGCCATATGTTAAAACCATGCAGACGAGGCCGGCTCTGTTTGGCCGATTTTGTAATTTTTCAGAGCGTCGAATAGTCAGATACTCAACGTGTTCGAACATCACATTTATAAACTAAACTCTATAGAACTTAAAAACACAATAACTGCTAATTGCCGACTTCCAAGTCGCTGAACATTCAATCTGATACTCTCACGGGTATGATAAACTTTATACACTATTCCTATCAGAAACTACATAGACTGCATATACAATCAAATCGATATTAATATTCTAATTTTAATGATATGAAGAAAAAATTCACCTACGGATTGTTGCTTCTGGCAAGTATTAGCTTCAGTTGCAACGTTTTCACTTCATGTAAAGACACTGAAGATGACCTTCGGACGGAAATGAACCGTAACGACCAGCAGCTGCAAGACTTGCTGGACCAGTTGAAACAGGCTCAGGAAGACTGCAAGCAGTCTTGTAACACACAGTTTACAAGCATCTTGCTCGAACTCGCCAAGAAAGCCGATGCTGAAACTCTCACACAGCTCCAGACCAAATTCGGCGAACTCCAGACCAAATTCGACCAGCTCCTCGACCGCATCGGTTCTGAAGGCAAAACTTGGACCGAACAGCAGATTCGCGACCTCGTCCTTGAATATTGCAATTACGATTACATCAAAGGACTTGGTTTCATTACCGAAGATGAAGCTGACAGCAAATACCTTACCTCCGAGTCCCTCAATAGCATTAACATAGCCATCACTAACATAACCGAACAGCTCAATCAGGTCTTCGGCGAAGGCGGTCTCAAAGACAAAGTCACCCAGCTCCAGAGCGACTACGAAAGCCTCAAGCAGCTCTACGATGCCCTCAACGGCACAGTAACAGGCAACTACAACGACCTCAAAGGCAAATACGACCAGCTCAGCGGTAATTACGACGCTATCAAAACCAAACTGGACGGAATTTCCAACAACTACACCCAGCTCATCACAGACTTGACCAACGGCAAATACGGTCTGACAAAACAGGAAGTCATGGATATGATTAGTGAAGCTTATGCAACTCAAATCCAGCAGATCCAGAGCGACATCACTAACATCCAGAACAAGATGAAGACTTACGACCAGAACTTCATCAATATCCAGAGCCAGTTTACCACAGTCAACGGCGATATCACTAACATCAAAGGCGACATCATCCGGATTGACGGTCAGTTTGTCAACATCAACACCCTCATCAGCCAATTGACTACTCGCGTTGAAAACCTCGAGAAACTCAAAGAGACAATCACCGACTATGGCAAGCGTATCAGCACTCTTGAAGGTCAGGTTGTCGAGCTTACCGGTCGCATCGACGGTCAGGACCTCAAGATTAAGAATCTTGACGAAGCTCTCACTAAAGCCGCAAAAGACGCAATCGACGCTCTCACACTCGCCAAATCCAATTCCACCCGAATCACGACTCTTCAGACCCTCTACGACGGTCTCGCTGAAGACGTTGCCAACAACAGCGGAAACATCGGCGACATGACAGGTCTCACAAACCTCGCCGACGAAATCCGCGCTCTCAAAGAAAAAGACGATGACCTCCAGCGTCAGCTCAACGCTCAGTCTCAAAAAGACGAAGAACTTGCCGATGCCATTCAGGCCGTCGACGACGCTTTGAATACTCATCTCGAGCAGTATGCCATCGACCTCGACGCTCTTCAGCAGCGTGTCAAAGCCAACGAAGACGCTATCAAGGAAATCAAGACCGAACTTGAGAAAATCGCTCAGCTCGAAAACCGCATCAACAGCCTTATCACAAGCATGATTGTCCAGGGCGTCTACAACCCGCTCTTCGGCACATTCTCTCTGCCTATCGGCGTTCAGAGCAACATGCTCGTCAACTACTACGGCTTCAGCGACAAACAGACCTACTCATTCCCCAGCACACAGCAGATTGCTACTGTCGACAACAAACCCCAGCTTAGCGACGCCGAATATGCTGTCCTTCAGGCAAGCGGTCTCGTTCCCGCTTCGATCGAAAACGGCGCTGTCCTCATCGACAACAACGACGCCAACCTCGGCAAACTCTTCCTCACTATCAACCCCAACAACGTTGACTTTACCGACGGCGACCTCACTCTCGTTAACAGCCAGGTCGCTGCTTGCACCGTCAAACTCAAAAACCTCAAACGCAGCGACGAAGTCCTCAAATTCGGTTACTCAGCTCGCTCGGCTCAGAACGGTTTCTACGAAGCTGACGCATATCTCGAACCCAATCTCTCATCTGTAGCTGACGTTAGCGTCCACATCGACGACAACCTCAAGAGCGCTATGAAGGACATCCTCTCTGACGGACGCAGCGGTCTCCGCGCCAACGCCTTCAACCTCCTCAAAGCCCTCTACGACCAGTTCAACGGCATCCTCCCCGCATACGGTCTCAAAGCCGCTTGGACTGTCAACGGTCAGAACTACGCAACCTACTCTACCTACAACATCGCTGCAACAACCTTCCGTCCGCTCTCTTACAGCTTCATGCACGGCCAGAGCCTCGGCAACAAGCGTCTCCCGATGATCGACCCGATTAGCAACGCCATCATCGACATCAATGCAGGCGACTATCAATTCGATTTCGGCGACATCACAATCAACATCGACACCTCAGATCTCAAACTCGACTTCACTTTTGCAGAAGTCAAGCTTGACTACACCGGCGACTTTGACGTAACAGTCAAGGGCGAAGTTGACGGAAAAGAAATCACTCTTACCGGCAAAGTTGATCAGAACGACCTGGATGGCTTCATCAAACAACTCGAAGACCAGTTTACCAAACAGGCCAACGAACAGTGGACTAAAGACGTAGAAGATGCATTCCGCAAAGCCCTCACACAGCTCAATGACAAAATCAACGACGCTATCGAACAGGCTGTTAAGGACATGCAAGCCAAGATCAACGAGAACATCGAAAAGATGATCAACGACATCAAGGACCAGATCAACAACAAAGTCGGTTCTTATATCGATCGCTTCAACTCGTTCATCAACCGCTACAACAAAATTGCTAAACGCATCAACAACTTCCTCGACGATCCCAACTACTACATGCAGCCCGCAATCTTCTACCGCGGTAGCGCTGCTCGCGACTTCCTCCTCAGCACAAATCCGGCCAACCCGACAGTCCTTGTCAACGACGGCGGCAACGGCTTCATGATTTATGCTACATCTTACAATGCTGAGATCGTTGCTCCTTCTTACAAGAAAGTCGTTGCTATTACCGACGTTATCGACAACGCTACAGGCAAGAGCGTCGCTGACGCTCAGTCGCAGTGCGTCGCTATCAACAACAGCGCCGACTTCCTCGCTGAGGTTTGCCCCGGCTATCAGAAACGCTTCGTCATCCCGACAGCCAACATGAAGTCAGGTCACACCTACGAAATTCTTTACACTTCAGTCGACTACCATGGCGTAACAGCAACTTGCCGCTATTACGTTACCATGCGCTGAGCAATCTCTAATTAATTGAAGCGATTTCAAGCCTGTTCCCGTAAACCCGATTGCGACGACTCAGCTCTTCGCCCTCCCGTTGAGGGACAGTCTTGAGACCTTCAGTAAAAAAGGAAACAAATAAAAAATAACAAACATGAAACTCAGCAAGATTATACTCTCTGCAGCATTATTAGTGGCGGCTTTCCCCACAATGGCCCAAGAGGAGGTTACCGAATATAAATTCGCTCCTCACTGGTTCCTGCAGACTCAGATTGGTGGTCAGGAGACTCTTGGCGAAGGTTCTTTCGGCAAACTTACCGCTCCTAACGCACAGCTGGCCGCCGGCTATAAATTCAATCCCTATATCGGCGCTCGTCTCGCTGTCAACGCTTGGCAGAGCAAGGCTGTCATGGTCCTCGACGAGACAAATCGCTGGAAATGGAACTACGTCGCTCCCACTGTCGACGTGCTCTTCGACATGACCAACATCCTCGGCGGCTACAACCCCAACCGCCTCGTCGACGTCAATGTCTTCGCCGGCATCGGTGCTAACATCGGCTTCAACAACAAAGAAGCCAACAACTTCGCTGCCGCCTACAAAGCCGAATACGACTATCAGCCCCTCCGCCTTCTCTGGAACGGCACTAAAGCTCGCTTCGTTGCCAAATTCGGTGCTGACGTCAACTTCAACATCACTGAGCACTTCGCTCTCGGTCTCGAACTTCAGGCCAACACCCTCCCCGACGGCTACAACTCCAAGAAAGCCGGCAACGCCGACTGGTACTTCAACGCCCTCGTAGGCGCTCGCTTTACCTTCGGCAAGAAATACACCAAGACAACCCGCGTCGTTGAGCCGCAGATCGTCGAGCGTGTAGTCGAGCGCGTCGTCGAAGTTCCCGTTCAGGTTACCGACACCGTCTACATCAAAGAGACAGTCAATGAAGAAAAGCCCTATCGTGTCGACATCTTCTTCGCTATCTCCAACACCACTATCAGCAACAAGGAGATGAGCAAGGTCACCGAAATGGCTGACTACCTGAAAGCCAACCCCGGCAAGAAAGTCACAATCACAGGCTATGCCGACAAAGGCACAGGCACTCGCGCCATCAATCTCCGTCTGTCGAAACAGCGCGCACAGACCGTTGCCCGCGTCCTCAAAGACAAATACGGCATCGCAGCTGACCGCATCATCGTCGAAAGCATGGGCGATGACGAAAATCAGCCTTATCCCGATCCCGTCATGAACCGCGTCGCAATCTGCATCACAGACTAATATCAGACGCTCTCTCAGACGAGATAACAACCCATAAACCAAGCCCCGGCAGCACACGTTGTCGGGGCTTGTTATTTCACTCCGTCGATGAGAAGATGATGCCGGCAGATGCCTTATATGACGGGCTATGTGATGCGAGATGCGCGACAATTATATTAAAATATCAGCCGGGCAACTGATAATCACATAATATTTCGTACATTTGCATCCTAATTATGTTTATGTCAGATAAATCAGCCGCTCGGCTGTCTAACTAAAAAGCAATTCTCTCACTACCGGGACATGCCCGCCAATCGTTATCACACCCCAGAATGAAGAAATTTATATCTCTTAATCTCAAAAAGCTCAGCTTTGCTCTCGCTCTCGCCGCATCGGCCATCCAACTTTCAGCCCAGATAGGCGACGACGGCTATTACCGTGTGCAGAACACCGTAACTGACCGTTATATCTACATCACTGACAACAAGGGCAAAATCAACATGTCGGCTACGACCATCGACGCGCTCGCTATCCAGCTCTGGAAAGGCGACGAAAAGGCCATGTCCGACCCCTCCACAGTGCTCTACTTCCAGAAGAAAAGCCAGGGCCACGTCAGCGCCGACTACGACATTACCTCGCAGGGCACAGGCATATACCAGATCATCGGACGCTATGTCACGATCATGAAGACAGGCAACGCATACTTCGCCTACGGCCGCGACAGCGGCGTGACCAAGTATCTCGGCGACGCCAACGCCTCCAACGACCCCGAAGGCTCTATGTCGAGCGAGGTCGCTGCTCCCGGTAGCGGACAGCCCGACCGCCGCAAATGGTATATCAAACCCGTCTCGACCTCAGGCGATAACTACTTCGGCGCAATGCCTAAAATTACCGTTGCCGGCAAGCGCTACGCCCCGATGTACGCTTCATTTCCCTTCAGCGCACACTCGGCCGGCTTAAAAATCTACACCGTGACCACCTGCGCCTACGGCATGGCCGTGGCAGACGAGGTCAGCGGAACTATTCCCGCCAACACCGCCTGCTTCATCGAATGCCCCTCGGCATCGCCCTCAGGCAACCGCCTCAACGTAGGCGGCACAGGCCAGGCTGTCAGCGGCAACAAACTCGAAGGCGTCTTCTTCGAGAACTACATGAACACCCACCTCAACCTGACTCCCTACGACCGCAACACCATGCGTATGCTCGGCACTATGCCCGACGGCTCGCTGGGCTTCGTCACAGCCGACATCAGCTATCTGCCCGCCAACCAGTGCTACCTGAGAGTTCCCGCAGACTCTCCGGCCAACATCAAAGTCGTCTCGCGCGCAGAGTATGACGCCGCCGTAGCCGCCATGCCCAAGTCGATCAGCCTCGACCCCTCGTCGTCGAAGATCTATGAAGGCTCAACGCTTCAGCTCAACGCTGTCGTAGCTCCGTCGACCGCCTCGACCGAAGGTCTCTCATGGGCATCGTCCAACGCCGCAGTCGCCACAGTGAGCGCCACAGGCCTCGTGAAAGCCGTCGGCAAAGGCACTGCAAAAATCATTGTCACAACCATCAACGGCCTCACGGCAAGCTGCGACCTTACCGTAGCTCCGAAATATCCCGAAGCAGTCAGCGTAAGCCCCGCAACGCTCAAACTTTATGCCGGCGAAAGCTCAACGCTTTCGGCCACAATCTCTCCCGCCGACGTAGAGCTGCCGACACTAACATGGAGCAGTTCTGACGCCTCGGTGGCAAGCGTAGGCGCTGACGGCACTGTCAAAGCCCTCAAGACCGGCAACGTGACCGTCACAGCCACAAGCGGCAACGGCAAAGCAGCCTCCTGCGCGCTGACAGTAGCGCCCTACTATCCCGAATCCATAAGACTGAACACCTCATACGTCTCTATCTTTGCCGGCCAGGAAACGACCCTGAGCGCAACCATAGTGCCCGGCGACGTCAAAGACCCCACCCTCACATGGTCATCGTCGAATGAAGCCGTGGCAAGCGTAGACAACGGCAAAGTGACAGCCCTGAAATCGGGCGACGCAGTCATCACGGTCTCTTCGCCCGGCGGCGCATCGGCAACCTGCAATATATCCGTCCGCCAGCCATTGCCCGAAGAGCTCGTTTTAAGCCCCTCTGACGTCGTTATAGAGACGGGCGATAAATTTACCCTCCGAGTGTCCGCAATCCCGTCAGCGGCCGTTCTGAACGTGAAATGGACATCTTCTGACGAAAGCATCGTCGCCGTCAGCGGCTCGGGTCGCTCGGTAGCCGTCACAGCCATGGCCGAAGGCGAGGCCACAATCACCGCAACATCGACCGACAACAACGTGTCGTCAAGCTGCAAGATAAAGGTTCTCAAACCCGGAGTGCCCGCGACAGCAATCACAATCACACCCCGCAGCCTTTCGCTGCTTGAGGGCGAGAGCGAACAGCTGACCGCGACAATCGAGCCGGCCGACGCCTCCAACAAGTTCATCATCTGGACCTCCAACAACGAGTCGATTGCCCGTGTCGACGCCAACGGCAGAGTCACTGCAGTGGGAGCGAGCAACGCAGCCTGCATCATAACCGCGCAATGCGGTAAAGTCAGCCGCACGGCTACAGTGCGCGTCAACCGCTTCGTGCCTATCGAGTCAATCAAACTCAGCCAGAGCGAAATCAGCCTCGAGAAAGGCGAATCAGTGACGCTGACAGCTACAATCCTCCCGGAAAACGCCACCAACAAGTATCTGTCGTGGCAAAGCAGTAATGAGAACGTTGCCACAGTCGACGGCAGCGGCAAAGTGACCATAGTCTCATCCGGCTCGGCTGTTATTAGCGCTTATGCCGTTGACGGCAGCGGAGTCTATGCAAGTTGCACGGTGCTCGGCACAGCAGGCATCAACGACGCGCTGCTCGGCTCAGAGGGAACGGTTTCGGTCTACACCCTCGACGGCGTTCTGCTCCATCAGGCAGCTGACGCAGAGACTCTGCGCACACTCTCGCCGGGCTACTATATCATCGGCAATAAAAAGGTGCTGATAAACTAAGAACGCCTAAAAATAGATTGAATATCATCGTCGTAGCGGCGTAGCAAGCCTGTTGTTTGCTCCGCCGCTCTTGATTCGGAAGAAGGGAGTCGCATTATCGGCATTGTCGGCAGAGGGCGGGGTAGGGGCTTGTGTTTCAGTCGCGTCTTTCTTGGCAGAGACCTTGCGGGGCTTCTTTTCGGGCTTGGGAGGATTCATGTCGATGTCAGATTCGGCATAGTCGAACAGGACGTTGGCCGAGCGTTTGGTCTTTGTGTCGGCAATGACGAGTATCGACAGACCGTAGCGCATCTGCATGAGTGCCAGTTCCTTCATCACATTGGCTACTCGCGAGTATCGGCCTTTCGACATCGCCGCGATGCGGTTGATAGAGCTGATGATGACGGTTTTGATTCTGTGTTTGTGGGCCGTTCTGACAGCTTGAAATACAATCTCCGAGAAGTCACGCTCGTCCTCGGCGTCGTTAAATCGAGCCGAATAGGTCAAGAATCCGCCGAGTCCACTCAGTTTGCCGAAATTAGCTTTCCTGGCAGTCCACTTTGCAAGCGAGCCGTCGGCGCTGACATACAGCACTTTGCCTCGGTTGTTCTTGATGATGTCCAAGGCGATGTCAATCGCAAGATCGGTTTTGTCGACTTCGCGCGGACCGTGCATCACGCAGAGGGTCGATTCGCGCCAGATGCGCTCGTAGAGATAGCGTGTGTTTTTGGTTGAATTTTCGAGTTCAACAGGGTTCAGAAAGACAGGTTCGTCCATTGTTTCCATAGTTACTTGATTTTTAGAGTTTAACTGTTCGTGTGTCATAGTTGTAAATTTGTTTGTATTTAATAATTGATAAATAATAAAGAGTAAATCATGGTCTGAGCAGACAGGTCTCCGACCGTCTGTCAGCTTTGACAATGCAAAGTTAGTACATAATGACGTCCGCCAACGATTAACTTTGACGCCCGCGTAATTTTGACATTTAGCCTAAGACTCAATCGCCTGAACCCCCGCCAAATCCACGAAAATTTAACACTCGGAATTCTGTAAGATTTAACAAAAAAATTTCAATTTGCCACTGTTCTGTACTCGCGTGGGGTGTGGCCGGTGCGGCGTTTGAAGAAGCGGACGAAATGCTGGGGGTATTCGAAGCCGAGGCGGTCGCCGACCTGCGTGACAGAGAGCGACAGGTCGTTGAGCAGTTCGCGCGCCGCATGGACAAGTCGCTCAGCGATAATGTCTTTGGCCGTCGTGCCGGTGCTCGTCTTGACAAGTTCGCCGAAATATCCGGGAGTGAGACTGAGTTTGTCGGCGAAATAAGCGACTGAAGGCAATCCACAACTCTCTATGTCGTTGGCTATATAATTGTCAAGCAGGGCGTTGAACTTCTCGACAACCGAGCTGTTGATAATCTCGCGCGAAAAGAACTGGCGCTCGTAGAAACGCAGACAATAGTCAAGAAAAACCTCTATATGCGAGACGATTATGGAGCGTGTGTGACGGTCGATGCTGTGTTTCATCTCCCTTTCAATCAAAGCGAGAACAGCCCCGAGCAGGTCGACCTCGTCTTTCGACAGATGCAAGGCCTCGTTGTTGCTGTAAGAGAAATAACCGTAGGACGACATCTTGGCGGCCAGGGCTGTGCGGACAAGGAAATCGGGATGAAAAGCCAACACGGTCCAACGGAGTTTTTCGGTTGATTCATCTACGACAACCGTCACTCTCTGGCCGGGCGCAAGCGCGATAACCGACATCTCGTCAAAGTCGTATTTGGTCAGACCGTAGTTGAGCTTGCAACCTTTGGTTTCCTTAATATAAATGGCATATACACCGTATTCATAAGTCGTGACACCCGGTTCGGGGTCTCCGCTATAGTGTCCGACCGTTATCATGGGGTTGAGATGTTCGAACCCGTAATACTCGTTGAGGTGCTGAATCGTGTCTATTTTTATTTCCTTGGCCATAAGTTCTTTATTTTCAAGTGCAAAATTAATACTAAACGGCGTTATGTTAAAATCATATTTCGGGTTATTATAACCATTTTTTCGGAATCATGGAATAACCGAAAAGATGGTTACGAATACCCAAAAACGGGTTTTTACAGGCGGCAAAACAGCGATAATTTTGCAATATGAAATAGAACAGTCATAACCATAAACCGAAAATAAGATGAAAAAACTGATTACAACACTGACAATAATCATGACAGCCATGACAATCAACGCGAAAACTCTGATAGTCTATTACAGCTATACCAACAATGTGGAGCGCATCGTAAACGAACTGCATTCGCAGATCGACGCCGATGTCATCGAGATTGAGCCGGCCGAAAAAGGACTCGACTATGCGGCCAACAACTATGCAATCGGAAGCGCCCAGATAGCAGCCATTCGCAGCAATCCCGACAAAGCGTCGTCCTATCCGGCAATCGACGCAGTAAATGCCGACCTGTCGCAATACTCTACAATAATCATCGGCGCACCGTTGTGGTGGAGCAATATGGCAGCGCCGCTTCAGACCTTCCTTTTCCACCACGGCAAAGAAATGGCAGGCAAGAATATCGGCCTGATTGTGTCAAGCGCGAGCAGCGGCATCAACGGTGTCGAAGGCGATGCAAAAAGACTTATACCGTCCGGCAAATTCCTGTCGCCAAGCCTGTGGATTCGTTCCTCGCAGACATCCAACGCCGCCACTATGATTTCAAACTGGCTAAATGCGATAGGCTACAAGAATCTTTCAGGAATCGACAATATAGAATCAGACGCGTCCGACGAAAAGGTAATAGCCATGTATAATCTATCGGGTCAAGAGATTACAGACCATGACCGGGCAAGCAGCGGAATCTATATAGTCAAATCCATGGTTGACAATCGCATCATTACGAAAAAAGTCGCCATGACAATCAGATAACAAACTACAATAATATACGATGCACCGAATAATCATTTCAATCGTTTCATTCTCAATGACTTTGATACCGATTATGGCACAACAGAAAATAGTACAGACGGCAGGTCGCCAGCAGCTCGGCGACTTCGCCCCGGAGTTCGCCCACCTCAACGACGACATCCTCTTCGGCGAGGTGTGGAGTCGAAACGACCTTCTTTCGCTGCGTGACCGCAGCCTCGTGACCATCACATCGCTCATTTCGATGGGCATAACCGACAATTCGCTCAAATACCACCTCACGACGGCGAAGCAGAACGGCATAACTCGCACCGAGATCGCCGAAATCATCACTCATATAGCATTTTACGCCGGTTGGCCGAAGGCGTGGGCCGCGTTCAATCTCGCCAAAGAGGTGTGGAACGACGACATCAAGGGCGATGATGCCAAAGCCGCCTTCGCCCGCACGATGATATTCCCAATCGGCGAGCCTAACACCGCTTACGCCAAGTATTTCACAGGCAAGAGCTACCTTGCGCCTATATCCACGGAACAGATACCGTTTTTCAATGTCACTTTCGAACCCGGTTGCCGTAACAACTGGCATATCCATAAGGCAGAGAAAGGCGGCGGGCAGATGCTTGTGGGCGTGGCGGGCCGAGGTTGGTATCAGGAAGAAGGCAAGGCCGCCGTGGAAATCGTTCCCGGCACAGTAATCCACATTCCCGCCAACGTCAAACACTGGCACGGAGCGGCCAAAGACTCATGGTTTGCCCATCTCGCGTTTGAGATACCCGGCGAAAAGGCCGAAAACCTATGGCTCGAGCCCGTCAGCGACGAAGAATACGACAGACTTGAATCGAAGTAAGAATTTGGAAAGTAAGTAATAGTTTGGGAAATAAGGATAAAAAACTTTCGACAAATGTCGGGAGTTTTTATTTTTGCATTGTAACTTTGCGGTTGTCGACGGGCTGTCAAACCATTCGGGATGACGGTTTGTTTTTTAATTAATATAACCATTCATCAATTATGAAAGTTCCTGACATTAACGCGATAAAAAATTCACTAAAAAACTATTTCGACCTGACGTCGTTTCTGATTCCGCAGGCAGACGCCGAGGCCGATATCCGCGAAGGTATCTCGTTCAGAGGAACAAATATCCTCATCCTCATCGTAGCCATCTTCATAGCGTCGCTCGGCCTGAATGTCAACTCAACGGCTGTCATCATCGGCGCGATGCTCATATCGCCGCTTATGGGCCCTATAATCGGCATCGGACTGGCAGTAGGCATCCATGACTTCGACCTGATGAAGCGCTCGTTCCGCAACCTGTTTATGGCAACGCTCTTCAGCGTCGCCACATCGTGTATATACTTCCTTCTGTCGCCTGTCAATGAAGGGCACAGCGAACTGCTTGCGCGCACGTCTCCGACCATCTACGACGTCTTTATCGGCTTCTTCGGCGGCGCTGCGGGCATCATAGCCATAGGCAGCCGCTCGAAAGGCAATGTCATCCCCGGCGTAGCCATCGCCACAGCTCTTATGCCGCCGCTTTGCACCGTCGGCTACGGTCTGGCCACACTGCAGCTGTCGTATATCCTCGGAGCTCTGTATCTCTTCTTCATAAACTCTGTATTCATCGCCTGCGCCACGACCGTCGGCGTCAAGCTGATGAAATATCAGCCTAAGGATTTCTCCAACCCTCTGCGCGCGCGACGTGTGCGCGACACGGTCTATACGATAGCCATACTTACCATGATACCGGCCGTGTATCTGACCTACCGCATGTATCAGGAATCGACGTTCAAGACCAATTGCGAACGCTTTGTCGACGAACAGTTTGACTTCGACGGCACACAGGTGCTGCACTCGGTGTCGAATTTCAAAAACAATCAGCGCACACTGACAGTGAGCCTTGTAGGCAAAGTGCTGCCGCAGGATTCGCTGCTGCTCGCGATGACCGACAAGCTGCCGCAGTATCATCTGGCTGGCACAAAGCTGCGCATCATCCAGGGCGACAGCTACGACGCAAACTTCGACGCGACCCAGGTGTCGTCGACCATGCTGCGCGACATGTATCAGGTCACGCAGAACACAATCAACAGCCAGCGCGAGACAATCGACTCACTGAAAACCATTACGGCCGACGTGGCGCGCAACGACACCATAGGCGCAACAATCTCTCCCGAGCTGAAAGTCCTTTTCCCGCAGGTGCGCGACATAGCCGTCACAAGGGCGATAGTCAGCAATGTCGACTCACGCCGCCTCGACACACTCGATGTGGCACTTGTCAGCTACTCGAACCCGATGCCGGCCGCACAAAACGAAAAATTTCTCAACTATCTGCGCGCACGTCTCAACAAGCCCAAACTGACCCTTATACCGGTGCGTTAGAGCCGGTTCGACTATAAATCCCGGCGTCCGGCGTTTCGCGGATGGAATTTGAGGATTGACTCGCGCAGACGCGATTTGTCGAGATGGAGATATATCTCGGTGGTCGAAATGCTTTCGTGGCCGAGCATCTGCTGGATGGCGCGGAGGTTTGCGCCGCCCTCGAAAAGATGTGTAGCAAAAGAGTGGCGCAGGGTGTGGGGCGATATAGGCTTTCTGACGCCTGCAGCTTCGGCGAGCTGACGGACAATATAGAAAATCATCACACGCGTCAGCCTGCGGCCGCGTCTGCTCACAAAGAGCACACCCTCCTCGCCGCGACGGATGTTGATCTCGGCCCGGTCGACAAGCCACTGCTTTATTTCTTCGACCGACACCGGCGACATGGGCACAAGACGCTGCTTGTCGCCTTTGCCGATGACGACGATAAACTGCTCGTCGAAATTGATATTGTCAATCTGAAGGTTACACAGCTCGCTGACACGCAGACCGCAGCCATAGAGAGTCTCGATAATTGCACGGTTGCGCTGACCTTCGGCCTTGGTCATGTCGATGACGTCGACCATGTCGTTGATTTCGTCGACGCTCAGCACCTCGGGCAAGCGTCGGCCAATGCGCGGACTGTCGAGCAGGAGGGTAGGGTTGACCGCAATCAGCCCCTCGATTTTGAGATATTTGTAGAATGATTTTATGCCCGACAGGATTCTCGCCTGCGAGCGCGGCGAAATGCCGAGTTCGTGAAGCTCGCATATAAACTCGTGGAGATTGTCGGTAGTGGCCGTGAGAACGCTCAGGCCGGCCTCTTCGAGCCAGGCGGCGAGGCGGTCGATGTCGGACTGATAGCATATGCGAGTGTTCTCAGACAGACCCCGCTCGAGAGTGAGATAGGCGAAATAGCGCGAGCGCAGCGAGAGATAATCATTGTCGAGCGTCATATGCGTCCCTCCTCGACAGCACATGCCACACGCTCCAGAATAGCGTCCTCGCGGTCTTTCTCAGGGTGGAACTCGCCCTTGAGGCTGACACCGAAGAGTTTGCCGAAGCCCTGCCAGAAAGTGGCTCTGAAACTCCCCAAAAAGGCTTTGACGATTTCGTAGCCCGTCTGATGGGTCTCGCGCTGGATGAGCTTGATCAGCACCTTTGCCTGACGGCGCGAAAAACGCTTGAGCACAGGCTTATACTGCTCGAAAATCGACTTCTCCATCTCTTTGAGATATTTCTCGCGCTCCTTCTGAGTGTCGAAGGTCTCGATGTACTCGTAGGTCTCTATGAGAGTTTCGGCGATGAGTTTGGCATAAGGAAGAGTGAGTTTCACGTCGCGGACTGTGCGCCAGTAGAAATCCTCTTCCTTTTTATTTTTGAAAGTAAGTTTTTTGAAGACTGTTATGCCACGCAGATGAATGACCTGAACTGTGTCGCCTTCTTCGTCGACCTTCCAGCCATAGCCGCGGACAGGGTTCATCATTGCCGGCCCGGGGTCGTCGAGAGTGCGTTCGCGCGCCGCAACAGAGCAGGGCAAGAGCGAGGCGACAATAAGCAAGATAACAGTCAGGAGAGTTTTCATATAAGAATAACGCGCAAAAGCCCCCGAAGATTGCACGGGGGCGGCTATTGGGGGCTTGTGTCTGTCGGCAGCCGTATCAGACGGTAAGAATCTCCTTTTCCTTGGCGGCAAAGATGTCGTCGATCTGGCGGAGATATTTGTCGTGGAGCTTCTGCACTGAAGCCTCGGCGTCCTTTTCGACGTCTTCGGGCATGCCCTGTTTGACAGCTTTCTTGAGACCGTCGATGGCATCGCGGCGGGCGTTGCGCACAGAGACTTTGGCCTGTTCGGCCTCAGCTTTCGACTGCTTGACGAGGGCCTTGCGTCGGTCTTCGGTCAGCGGGGGAATGCCGAGACGGATTATTTCGCCGTTGTTTTCGGGAGTAATGCCGAGCTCAGAGTTGATGATAGCCTTCTCGATTTCCTTGAACATCGATTTCTCCCAGGGAGTGATGGCGATGGTGCGGGCATCGGGCACAGAGACGTTGGCCACGTTGGAAATAGGCACAAGGCTGCCGTAGTATTCGACCTTAATGCCGTCAATAAGTTTTGCGCTGGCTTTACCTGCGCGGATGTGAGAAAGGCTGTCGTCGAGGAAGGCAACGGCCATCTCCATTTTTTCTTCTGCCGGAGCGAGGTAGTTGTTTACGTCGGTCATGGTCTGAAATATTTTAGAAAGTTGTTAAAATGCTGTCAATAGACTAAAGTTCCGATATTCTGTCCGTCGATGACTTTGGCAAGGTTGCCGACATGGTCCATGTCGAACACGATGATAGGCATCTTGTTTTCCTTGCAGAGCGCTGTCGCCGTGAGATCCATCACTTTGAGGCCTCTTGCGAGAACTTCGTCGTAAGTGATTTCGTCGAATTTGGTCGCCGTGGGGTCTTTCTCGGGGTCGGCAGTGTAGACGCCGTCGACGCGTGTGCCCTTGAGCATGACGTCGGCCTCGATCTCGATGGCGCGGAGAGCCGAACCGGTGTCGGTTGTGAAGAACGGATTGCCCGTGCCGCAGGAGATGATGGCAACCTGGCCTTTTTCGAGAGCTTCGACGGCCCGCGCTTTGCCATACTGCTCTCCGATGGGGAACATGTTGATGGCTGTCAGCACCTTGGCCGGCTGTCCGATGGCTTCGAGCGCCGAGCTGAGAGCCAGCGAGTTGATGACAGTGGCAAGCATGCCCATCTGGTCGCCCTTGACGCGATCGAAACCTTTTGAAGCGCCCTGAAGGCCGCGGAAAATGTTGCCTCCGCCGATAACGATGCCTACTTCGATGCCTGCATCGGCGATTTCCTTAATCTGAGTGGCATAATCGGCCAGCCTCTTGGTGTCTATGCCGTATCCCTGCTCGCCCATCAGCGATTCGCCACTAAGTTTCAGCAGGATTCTTTTGAACTTTGATCTCATTGTTCTATAAAGTTACGTTAGTTTTGACAAAGTTAGTGTTTCTTGCGCTCAAAGACCAAAAAAGTCAGCGAAAATTAGAAGAATTTTGTTTTGTTATCCGAAATGTGCTAATTTAGCAAATCAAAATAATTCAAGTAAACGTAAAATTGTTCACATGAGCAACAACCACAGATATTGTGTGATAATGTGCGGCGGCATCGGCAGCCGGTTCTGGCCCTACAGCCGCACGAGTCTACCAAAACAGTTTATCGACTTCCTCGGCACGGGACGTTCGCTTCTGCAGATGAGCTATGACCGCATTCTGCCCATAGTGCCCAAAGAAAATATCATCATAGTTACGAACGAGGCCTATGCGCCGCTTGTCAGAGAGCAGTTGCCCGAAATCTTCGAAGACAACATCCTCCTCGAGCCCGCACGCCGCAACACCGCTCCCTGCATAGCATGGGCGGCAAGCCATATCGCGGCCAAAGACCCCGAGGCGTCGATGATAGTGACGCCGAGCGACCATCTGATCACTCACGAGCGCGAATTCGAATCGTGTATCGTGCGCGGATTTGAATTTGTAGAGTCACACTCGGCCCTGCTGACCCTCGGCATCGCACCGACACGTCCCGAGACGGGCTACGGCTATATTCAGATAGGCGAGCCGGTGGAGAAAGACATCAACAAGGTAAAAACCTTCACAGAGAAGCCTGACCGCGAACTGGCAAAGGTATTCCTCGAATCAGGCGAATTCTTCTGGAATTCGGGCATATTTCTCTGGAAAGTCGACACCATACGCCGTGCGTTGCAGGAGCATGCGCCTGAAATCTCCGCCGTATTCGAGGAGGGTCGCGCCGAAATCGGCACTCCGGGCGAGCGGGATTTCATCGCCAAGCATTTTCCGGGCTGCATGAGCATATCGATCGACTTCGCCGTGATGGAAAAGGCCAACAACGTATATGTCGAGACGGTGCATTTCGGCTGGAACGATCTGGGCACATGGAGCGCGCTCTACGACCAGTCGCCCAAAAACAAAGACGCCAATGTGACGCAAAACTGCAGTGTGCTGGCCTACAACTCGACCGGCAATATCTTCGCGGTCCGCGGCGACAAACTCGTAGTGGTCGACGGCCTCCATGACTACATAGTCTCAGACGCGGGCGATGTGCTGCTGATCTGCCCCAAATCAGAAGAGCAACGCATCAAGCAAATGGTCAACGACGCCAAACTCAGCTTCGGCGACAAGTATCTGTAACATTTATTGTCGAACAGGTTCGAAACCAAGCATGGCATTGTCTGAGTGAATCGACAATGCCCTGTTTGTTATATATATTTACAAATTAGCGGATTATATCGGAGACGATGCGGGAATAGCCTTTGTCGTTGGGGTGGAGACCGTCGGTAAAGAGCGATTCGTCGATTTTGCCGTTCTTGAGCAGCATGTTGACGCCGGGATTGACATATTCGCACGACTCCTCAGCGGCCATGGCCTCAATCTGCGGATTGATTGCTGCGACCCATGTCTCGGCATCGCGACGCGGAAGTATGCCTACGACTTTGATGCGGGCTTTTGGCTGACGCACACGGACGGCATGAATCAGATTGCGTATGCCCTCGACGATGTCGCGGTCGCTGTCGAGAGTGTAGTTGTTTGTTCCGATCATGAGCACAACCTGGTCGGCTTCATAGCCGTCGAGTTCGTCATGATAGACGCGCCAGAGGGCGTTTTCGATGCGATCCCAGCCGAAACCGAGATTTCCGAAACCTGCGGGTTCCATATATTTTTTCCAGGTTTTCGGTCCGTTGGTAACATAGCCTTCAGGCAGGCCGCCCCAAAAATTGGTTATCGAATTGCCAATGATGACAGAGCGGGGCGGGTTGGACTTGTTGCGCGCAAGGACGTCGCGGTGGCGCTGACGCCATTCATAGTGCTGAGGTTCGCGGCGCTGAGTGACGGGAATAGTGGTAGAGACAGTGCCGACAGGGATGTTGAGGGCTTCGCGGGCCACGCGTTCGACGGCGGCAGCAAATGACGACATGCCGAGATCGGAAGGATGGACGTCGTCGACCCAACCCTCGGCTGGAATGGCTATATCTTCGCGCGAGACATAGTAGAGGTCCTTCACTCCGCTGTCGACCAAGCGCTTATACACGGCTTTCGAGGCGGTGTTGAGACGGTCGATGATTTCGGCCTGAGCGCTGTTGACGGGCACGTCGCTAAAGCCGGGGTGCTCGACAAGGATAATCGGGGCATCGTTGCGGGCACGGAGTGTGGCTACAGCATTGGTAGTCAGCGAGTCGACCATCTGAGGCGTGGCGTCGCAGAGATTGGCGAGGCAGGCGAGGATGTAGAGGCGGGCGTCGGTCTCGGCCATAAGGTCGAGGACGCCCTTCTCGAGACGACCGTTGCCGGAGAAACCGAGATTGATCAAAGGATAGTCGAGCGACCGTTGCAGGATAGTGGTCCACGCCATGCCCGGACGCGAAGCAACGCCGCCCTGTTCTATCGATGTGCCGTAGACCATGACCGGGCGCTCGGGAGAAACGGGCAGGAAGCTAAGGTCGGACGACTCGGGTATGCCGATTTCGAGCTGTCGGACCGAATTGTAGAGCGGCAGATACATGTGGAACTCATATCCGCGGTCGTGGAACTCTTTGACACGGTCGTTGACAAAGCGAGTGACAACGGTGTCGCAGCCGTCGTGGCCGTTGAAGAAACCGAAGAAGCGGCGGGTACAGCCGTTCTGATCAATGCCGTAGAGGTCAAGACCTGACACACCGGTAGAAGGCATATGGTGCATGTCGAGCGGGCCGTTGACAACATAGCGCACCTTGATTTCGGGCGCATTGGTATAGAAATTGACCGACAGACCGGCCGAATGGCGAGAAAGATTCCAAACAGCCCCGCGTACATTTTTCATGGCGCGGTCGGGCATACGGTTGTAGGTCTTGCCTATCTCGGAAGTCCAGCCTTGATTCTGAACGACATCATAGCCGCAATCCATAGGGTTATACCATTTCCACTGCGTTGCGGCGGTAGAGGGGGTGGCGGCAGTCGCGGTGGTTGCGGCTACTAAAGAGATACAAAAGGCAAAAAAGGTAAGAAAAACACGCATTATGTGATAAATTTGATTTATACAAGCAAATTTACGAATAAGTCTGATTTTATTACTCTTCCCGCCAAACAAATTATGTTGGGGGAGGGGAGATTTCTTGCTCAAAAATGGGAATTAGTCGAGATATGTACGGATTAATTAGTAATTTTGACAAAAAATAGGTAACGACAGTCATGAATTTCAAATTGCTTGAGAAGCGCATCCTTGAGGACGGCCGATGCTATGCCGGCGGAATATTGAAGGTCGACAGTTTCATCAACCATCAGATGGACCCGGACCTGATGATGAAGATAGGCGAGGAATTTTCGAGGATATTCAAAAACAAGGGCATAGACAAAATCCTGACCATAGAGGCGAGTGGTATAGCGCCGGCAATAATGATGGGAGCGATAATGCATCTGCCGGTTGTCTTTACTAAGAAAAAACAGCCCAAGACTATGGACAACATGCTTGTCAGCAATGTTCATTCGTTTACTAAAGACAGAACATATACGGTCTGCCTGAGCGCGGATTTTCTGAAAAAGGGCGAAAGGGTTGTCTTTATCGACGACTTCCTCGCCTACGGCAATGCGGCACGCGGAATAATCGACCTCTGTCGTCAGGCCGGAGCTGAAATAGCGGGAATGGGGTTCATCATCGAGAAAGTCTTTCAGGGCGGAGGCGACTACCTGAAATCGCAAGGCATAGACGTATACAGTCTGGCGAGAGTGAAGTCGCTCGACAACTGTAAAATAGAATTAGAATAAACGCTCTCTTGGAGATTTTGCGTAATTTTGCAGTGTGATGAATGAAAAGAAAAACAATATAACGGTCTACTGCGCATCGAGCACGAGTGTCTACGAAAAATATTTCGAAGCTGCCCGGCAGCTCGGCACAGAAATCGCTCGTCGCGGCGCAACACTTGTCAGCGGCGCCGGATCGATGGGTCTGATGGGCGCAGTCAACGACGCAGCAATCGCAGCCGGCGGCAAAACCATCGGCGTAATACCCCGCTTTATGGTCGAGCGCAACTGGCATCATAAGAATTTGGGCCAACTTATAGTGACCGACGGCATGCATTCGCGAAAGGAGAAGATGGCCGAACTGTCGACCGGAGTAATAGCTCTTCCTGGCGGAATAGGAACTTTCGAGGAATTGCTGGAAATCATCACATGGCGGCAGTTAGGGCTCTACGAGGGTAATATCGTGATACTCAACGTAGCCGGCTACTATGATCATCTTCTCGAAATGCTGTCGCACGCCATAGATGAAAAATTCATGAAACCCGACCATAGGGAGCTGTGGATTGTGGCCCGCACGGCAGAAGAGGCCGTAGAGGCTGCACTGAGCAAGAACGAGCACAATAAATTTTCAGCAAAATTCTGATGGGCGACAGCATCGACACCGTAATAACCGAAGCAAACGTAAAGTCGCTGACAATGCCGACAGACTTCGCCCATGCACTCAAAGAAGACAGCATGTCGCTGAAGCTCGACAGTTGCGCATATGCCTCTATCCCCGTCGATACTGTGAAACTGACAGAAACAGGCATCGAAATTCAGGACAACTGGAAAAACGGCATGGAGGGGTCATCGCTTCAAAACGCTGTCGCCGACAAATCGGGCATACTGACGATAATAGTCGTTCTGTTTGTGTCGTTGTCGCTCAACTTCAAAGAGTGCAAGAAACTGTTCACATACTTTATAGAAGAACTGCGCAGTAACAAAAAGCGCGCCAATGCCTTTGACGAGCACAGCAACCATGAGACAAGACTCACGGCGCTGACGGTGATGCAATATATCGTATACGGCGGTATCATTTTGTTCGGTATCGCCGTGAAGAGCATCAACGGAGAACTCACAGGGTCATCGTTCAACTTCGGTGACCTGATGAAAGTGACAGGTCTTTTTGCCGGATACTATGTATTCGACACTATCGGTTATGCGATAAGCGGCTATACATTTTCGGGCAAAGAAGGGTGCAAAAAATGGCTGCGCGCATTCAACGCGAGCCAGTCGCTCGCCGGTGCGGCACTGATGATTCCGGCACTAATTATACTGTTCTATCCCGGATCAATCCACAGCATGACAGTCATAGCCTGCATCATCTATGTAGTCCCCCGCGGTATGTTCATAGCCAAATGGTTTAGTATTTTTTATAAGAATATTTTTTCGTCGGTCTATTTTATTTTGTACCTTTGCACGATGGAAATTATACCTATATTATATTTATATAATATTGCAAAAGTCGTAGTGTAATTCGACTTTTTTTTCGCACTTTAAAAGAGTAATAAAAAGTGAAAATAAATAAAGTTTTAATATCACAACCAAAACCTTCATCCGACAAATCCCCCTATTACGAAATAGCAGGTAAATATGATGTAGAGATGGTATTCCGTCCGTTTATCAAAGTCGAAGGACTAACGGCAAAAGAATTCCGTCAGCAAAAAGTGTCTATATTAGACCATACAGCCATCATATTCACGGCCAGAACAGCTATAGATCATTTTTTCCGTCTGTGCGAAGAAATGCGCATCAGCATACCTGATACAATGAAATATTTCTGTACGAGCGAAACCATAGCCAATTATCTGCAGAAATATATCATCTACAGAAAAAGAAAAATTTTCTCGGGCAAAACCGGCAAGCTTGCTGATCTGCTGCCTGCGATGATCAAGCACAAAAACGAAAAATATCTGCTTGCTGTCTCTGATGTCAACAACGGTTCGGAATCGGAAATACTCAGCAACAACAAGCTTAATTTCACACGCGGTGTGATGTACAGAACTGTCAGCAATGACTTCAAACCCGACGAAGCCTTTGACTATGACATGCTCGTATTCTTCAGCCCGCAAGGTATCGAATCTCTGCTAAAGAACTTCCCCGAATTCAAACAAGGCGACATTAAGATCGCTACGTTCGGCTCTACAACAGCTCAGGCAGTCAAGAACGCCGGTCTCCGACTTGACATCGAAGCACCATCGCCTGAAGCACCGTCGATGACAGCCGCTCTTGATCTGTATCTTTCAAAGACCAATTCAAGCGTCAAGGAGTGAAACAATTCGGATTAAAGAAAAGTGACAAATTATGCAGCCCCACGGCAATAGACAAGCTATTCAGCCGTGGGGTTAATTCTAACTGTGAAAACACTCCGGAATCCACGATTGCATTTCCTCTGAGAGCCGTATGGTGCAGGAATGACATACGTCAGGATGGCTCGGCTGTCGAATTTCTTATATCCGTACCCAAAAAACGTCTCCGTCACGCTGTAGACAGAGTGAAGATGCGCCGGCGCATAAGAGAAGCATACAGACTTAACCGACATAACTATGAAATGCCGTCAGAAAAGAAAATAGACCTGGCTTTCATCTATATATCCAATGAACTGAAAGACTATCAGTCAGTAGAGAAATCGGTTTGCCGTATACTTCAAAAAATAGCTGAAAGTGAGAAAAATCCTGCGTGAATATCTTGTAAAGCTGCTGTGTCTGCCTATTTTATTCTATAAATATGCTATCTCGCCGCTTTTTCCTCCATGTTGCAGGTTCACACCTACATGCAGCCAGTATGCACTTGAAGCACTACGCAAACACGGACCTATAAAAGGAAGTCTGCTTGCAATAAAACGCATTTGCCGCTGTCATCCATGGGGTGGGAGTGGATATGATCCCGTGCCATGAAAAGCATTTACGATTTCGACGACATACACAGCCACAAATATCCAGCAAATGATTCGAAAATAGTCAACCTCGACTATGACGAAGAAGTTTGCGACAAGGGCTATTATAGCATAGGCATTCATCCGTGGCGTACGGCAGATCAGAACTTCGATGCCGCAGCTGCTATTGAATCTGTCAAGCAAAAGGCAATCAAGGCGAATCTTATAGCCATAGGCGAATGCGGCATAGACAAACTGCGTGGCGCAAGTATTGATTTACAAAAAGATATATTTAAATCGCAGGTAGAAATCAGTGAAGCATTAAAAAAGCCTCTTATTATACATGCAGTCAAGTCGCTCAATGAAATAATAGAGCTCAGAGACATACTAAATCCAAAGCAGCTGTGGATAATTCACGGCTTCAGAGGTAAGAAACAAATGGCTGAACAACTCATAAGAAAAGGCATAGCTATATCTGTAGGCGAGCATTTCAACAGTGAAGTCATAAAATCAGTTCCCGACGACATGCTCTTTTATGAAAGCGATGAATCGAAACTGCCTATAAATGAAATAATAAACAGAGCCAAAAGCTTTAGAAACGGCTCTAAATAAAATTACAGTTAAGATAATTTACATACACTGTCAATAAACTGTTGATAAGTGTTTATAAGCGGATAAAAAGTTTCTAAAAAATAAATTTGGAAATTGTCCGGGCATTATCATATACACAAAGGTCTGTGAAAACAATTTGAATCCTATATATTCTTAATGTGGGTTTATCAACAGAGTTTTACATATAGTTGAACAAATTTATGAGATAAAATTATTAACTTTGCGTGTTATTAACATTATGTTGATAACGATGAGAACAGATTGATAATCAAACAAAATATATGTCAATAAACTATCAGTAACGAAATGGTTGATCTTAATAAGCCAATTAAACAAATAAAACCATAAAAAGTTGCTATAGATATTAACATTGATTATTCTTCTTGATGAATTTTAAATTTTTAGATTCTTATTTTTTCATATATATAAAATGAATGTCGAAAAAGGCAGCAGTAGCGAAAACATGACTACTAAAGAAAGTCTGATAAAAGAAATAGAAAGACTCAAAAAAGAGAAGAAGGCAGTTGTGCTCGCCCATTACTATCAGCGTCCGGAAATACAGGATATAGCAGACCATATCGGCGATTCGCTTGCGCTTGCCAGATATGCGGCTACATTGAAGGATGTAGATATAATAGTGATGTGCGGCGTTCATTTTATGGGAGAGACTGCAAAGGTGCTGTCGCCTGACAAGAAAGTGCTGATACCCGATATGGCAGCAGGCTGTTCGCTTGCCGACAGCTGCGAAGCTTCAGAATTTAAAAAATTCATCGAAGCTCATCCTGGACATACCGTGATATCATATGTCAATACATCTGTAGATATAAAGGCTCTGACAGATGTGCTGGTCACTTCAGGCAATGCCTTGAAGATAGTGGAGTCATTCCCGAAGGATGAAAAGATAATATTCGGTCCTGACAGAAATCTCGGCAACTATATAAATTCTGTAAGCGGAAGAAATATGGTATTATGGGATGGAGCATGTCATGTTCATGAACAGTTCTCTATAGAGAAACTCATAGAACTCAAAAAAGCACATCCACAGGCAAAGGTGCTGGCGCATCCCGAGTGTAAAAAAGCTCTGCTTCTGTTGGCAGACAAGGTGGGTTCGACAGCTGCTTTGCTGAGCTATGCACAGAAAGATGATTCGAAAGAATATATAGTAGTGACCGAAAGCGGCATTTTACACGAATTGCAAAGAACGTGTCCTGACAAGACATTCATAGCCGCTCCGCCCGAGGAGGCAGGATGTGCATGCAATGAATGTTCGTTTATGAAGCTGAACACGCTTGAAAAACTGTATGAATGCCTTAAAAACGAACAGCCGGAGATAAAGATAGATCCCGAACTGGCTGAGGCAGCACGCCGTCCGATAGAAAAAATGCTTGAACTTTCATAATAATAAGGAATAAGATGGAATATAATCATAAAGATATAGAGAATCGCTGGCAAAAACGCTGGAGTGAAGAAGGAACTTACCGATGCGAGACAAACAACGGCAAGAAGAAATTTTATGTACTCGACATGTTTCCTTATCCCTCGGGAGCAGGTCTTCATGTAGGTCATCCGTTGGGATATATAGCAAGTGATATCTATTCGAGATATAAAAGACTCAACGGCTACAATGTCCTTCATCCGATGGGTTATGATGCCTACGGACTTCCCGCCGAGCAATATGCCATACAGACAGGACAGCATCCCGAGGTAACGACCCGCATCAATATAAACCGTTATCGCAGTCAACTTGACAAAATCGGTTTCTCATATGACTGGAGCAGAGAAATAAAGACATGCGATCCTGAATATTACAAATGGACGCAGTGGGCTTTTATAAAAATGTTCGGTTCATACTATGACAAGAAAGAAAACAAGGCAATGCCGATTGAAAATCTTGTCGCTTATTTTGAGAAGAACGGAAATATAGCTTGCACGGCAGTTAGCTCATACGACAAGAACTTCACGGCAGAGGAATGGAAAGCCATGAGCGAAAAAGAAAAGAGCGACATGCTGATGAACTATCGCATAGCTTATCTTGGCAATACGATGGTCAACTGGTGTCCGAAGCTCGGTACAGTTCTTGCAAATGATGAGGTAAGCGAGGGTGTATCCATCCGCGGAGGATATCCTGTTGAGCAAAAGATGATGTATCAGTGGTGTCTGAGAGTCTCGGCATATGCTCAGCGACTTCTCGACGGCCTTGAAAAACTTGACTGGACTGATTCTTTAAAAGAAACACAACGTAACTGGATTGGCCGCTCGGAAGGTGCGGAAATGTACTTTAAAGTTGACAATAGCGATGAAGTGCTTGAAATATTCACAACCAGAGCCGACACTGTTTTCGGTGTGACATTCATGGTACTTGCGCCTGAAAGTATCTATGTAGACAAAGTTACAACGGATGAGCAGCGCGAGGAAGTGAAAAATTATATATCCGCTGTCAAACACAAGACAGAGCGTGAGCGAATGATCGAAAAGAAGGTCAGCGGTGTTTTCACAGGTTCATATGCTGTCAATCCGCTTTCGGGCAAACGTATACCTATCTGGGTCAGTGACTATGTGCTTGCCGGTTATGGAACTGGAGCAATCATGGCAGTTCCGGCTCATGACAGTCGTGACTATGCGTTTGCAAAGCATTTCAATTTGCCAATAATACCTTTGATAGAGGGTGCAGATGTAAGTGTAGAAAGCTTCGATGCCAATCAGGCAAAATGATGAATTCAGCTTCGGACGAACTCAACCTTAATGGTCTCGAAGTGAAGGAAGCCATCGCTAAAACAAAGAAATTCATAGAAGAAAAAGGCATAGGACGAGTAAAAGTGAATTATCGTCTGCGTGACGCTATTTTCAGCCGTCAGCGCTATTGGGGCGAACCTTTCCCGGTATATTATAAGGATGGTATTCCCAATGTGCTTTCTGTCGATGAGCTTCCTTTGCAATTGCCTGAAATTGACGCTTATCTACCGACCGAAAGCGGCGAACCTCCGTTGGGCAGAGCCAATAACTGGGTGTCGAAAGACGGTTATCCGCTTGAACTGAATACAATGCCAGGCTTTGCAGGCTCGTCGGCTTACTATTTCCGTTATATGGACCCGCACAACGATAAAGCGTTGGTATCGAAAGAAGCCAATGAATACTGGCGGTCGGTCGATCTTTATATCGGCGGCACGGAACATGCTACAGGTCACTTGATTTACAGCCGTTTCTGGAACAAATTCCTCTATGACCTCGGCGAAGTATGCGAGGACGAGCCGTTCCGCAAACTCATCAATCAGGGCATGATACAGGGACGCAGCAACTTCGTATATAGAATAAAAGATACAAATACGTTTGTAAGCTGCGGACTCAAGGATAAATATGATGTGACGCCGATTCATGTCGACGTCAACATCGTCAGCAACGATGTACTTGACACCGAAGCATTCAAAAACTGGCGTCCCGAATTCAACAATGCTGAATTTATCCTTGAAGACGGCAAATATGTGTGTGGTTATGCAGTCGAAAAAATGTCGAAGTCTATGTTCAACGTGGTCAATCCCGATGATATAGTCGATAAATATGGAGCAGACACACTTCGTCTTTATGAAATGTTCCTCGGTCCGCTCGAGCAGAGCAAACCGTGGGATACGAACGGCATAGACGGAGTGAACCGATTCATCAAGAAATTGTGGAATCTGTTCTATAAAGGCGATCAGCTTCTGGTCGATGACAGCGAACCTACGGCCGACAATCTCAAGTCGCTCCACAAACTTATAAAGAAAGTGAGCGGCGATATCGAGAATTTCTCGTTCAATACGTCAATTGCAGCCTTCATGATTTGTGTTAACGAACTTGCGTCGCAAAAATGTCATTCACGCAAGGTGCTTGCCGATCTGCTCGTAGTTCTTGCTCCGTTTGCTCCCCATGTTACAGAGGAACTGTGGCATACGGCTATCGGCAACGATACTACAATCTGCGACGCACAGTGGCCCGCATACAATGAGGACTATCTGAAAGAATCTTCGGTCAACTATGCAGTGTCGTTCAATGGCAAGACACGTTACAACATTACTGCGAGCGCCGACGCCACAAAAGAAGAAGTCGAAGCTGCTGCTCTGGCCCATGAAGGCGCTGCCCGCTGGCTTGAAGGCAAGACTGTGCGTAAAGTGATAGTTGTGCCCGGAAAGATTGTTAACATTGTAGCCAACTGAAATAATATAATAAACCACTGAATAATCGCGTTATAAACACGCTTTCTATCTCATATTGACAAAGGACCGTATTGAAAACAATAGTTTTTGCAACAAATAACAGACACAAACTGGAAGAACTGAGAAATCTGACTTCAGGAAAAATTGAAATTCTCAGTCTTTCCGATATCTCGTGTCACGACGATATTCCCGAGACATCCGACACTCTGGAAGGCAATGCTCTGCAGAAAGCCGAATGGATAAAGGAACGCTATGGTTATGATTGTTTTGCCGACGATACGGGTCTTGAGGTAGCGGCGCTTGATGGCGCTCCGGGAGTATACTCGGCACGTTATGCCGGCGAAGGACACGATTCAGAGGCAAATATGCGTCTCCTTCTTCATAATATGGAGGACAAGGCTGACCGCAGCGCGCGTTTCCGCACCGTCATAGCATTGATTGAAGGCGATGTTAAAAAGTTATTTGAAGGAACAGTGTCGGGCGTCATCTGTCGCGAACCGTCGGGTAAAAACGGTTTCGGTTATGACCCGGTTTTTTGTCCTGACGGCTACGACAAGACCTTCGCACAAATGGACTCTGATTTAAAAAATTCTATAAGTCACAGAGGTAGAGCATTTAAAAAACTAATAGATTATTTTAACCTATGAAAAAGATCGCAGTAGTTCTGTATATTATATTTTCAGTATTAGGTCTTTCAGCCCAACAGACTACAGGCCTGTGGACTGTATATCCGGTTATCGGCTCAGACTATGATAAAGTCATAGACACAGAATCGAAAGTGTTCTTTCTGACATCATCGTTTCTTTATTCATATGATAAAGAGACTAACGAAACCTATTTTTATAATTCTTCAAACAAGCTCAGTTCGAGCGGAATAAAGAATATATTCTACAACCACGACAAAGATTATATGATTATTGTCTATGCCGACAATAATATGGATATGCTTTGCGACAACGGTCATTGTTATAATCTTCCCGAAATAAAGGACGCAAACATGACCGACGATAAGACCATCAACGACATTGCCTTCGGCCATGACCGCTTTGCGGTGGCAACGAATTTCGGTCTTGTCATTTATGATGACAATAAGCGCGAAGTTGCCGAGTCGGGCATCTATCGTCAGGCTATAGAGGCGGTTGACTTTTGCGGCGACAATATAGTCATCTATTCTCCTTATCTGATGATGTTCTCTCCCGTGTCGGAGCGTCACAATACTATCAATTCGTTTAAAGTATTTGGAGGAACTTATACCAACCGCGTTTTGGCTGTAAACGACAATACGGTCGTCTGGCCTGACCTTAATTCCAATTGTCTCACTATATCGAAACTCGATTTCGACACTCCCGACCGAAATAATGAATTTACGTCAGTCAAGGTCGACAGTCCGATTATGAAATGTAAAGACGGTTTTTATTTCAAATCGGGCAATAAAGTGCTGATTTATGACAATGAAGCCAAACAAATTGATTCATTCGAAATTTCTAATGAACTGAAAAATAATAAATTCGCTTTCTGGGAGGGTAAGAATTCTGTATGGATGGGTGGTCAGCAGGGAACTGCCAATTTCGATTTCTCATCGTCAGAACCTGTGATTAAATCAGATTGGTACACGCCTGAAGCTGTCAACTGCAAGATTATTTCTTATTTCTTCCTTTCGCCCGACGGCAACCGCATCTATCTGTCAAATCTTTGTCCTACTATCGTCAGGACATATCTCGCAACCCGTCCCGACGGTGTGGGGG
The DNA here is from genome assembly GCA_017889945.1 of Muribaculaceae bacterium. GTDB lineage: Bacteria > Bacteroidota > Bacteroidia > Bacteroidales > Muribaculaceae > CAG-873. The sequence goes on along the minus strand of JAGAOW010000048.1, from coordinate 4,409 downwards.
AGCGCCAGTATACCAATGTCATTGAAAACGGCAATATCAGAGATGTCGCCATCATAAACGCCTCAGCCAAATCAAGCGGAGCTATAAACGCTCAGAAGGCCAACAATTCGACTGCGATGTATGGCGGCGTGACCCGTCTCGCCGAAGACCCTAACGACCCTGAAACCTATTATATAGGCAACGGTCAGGAAGGCATATATGTAGTCAAAAATCGCGAGGAAATATGGAAATTCGATGTTGACAACACTCCTTTCCTCTCATATTGGAACACTCGTATCTTCGACGTGAATTTCGACCCGCAGGGCAATCTATGGGCAGCGATGTCGCACTTCGATAAAGATCATTCGCCATATATCATGCTTCCGGCTTCCAAGCTCCGCAAAGGTTTTGAGAACATCACTAATGAAGACTGGGTGTGGATTGAAATGAAAGATTTCAATGCCGCCTCGAAGGACTATATTTCGTTGTTTACCAAAAAGACACCTTTTGCATTTTTTATCAATGGCTCTACGGATATGTGTGTCATAAACACCAAAGGAACTTACGACAACGTCAAGGATGATGTATGCTACCTTTTCACGTCGTATATCGATCAGGACGGTGGCACAATCAAGCCTGAGTCTTATTTTACTTTGGCCGAAGACATGAACGGACGTGTATGGGTAGGCACGGGCCAGGGCATATTCTATTTCAGCAATCCTGCGACAATCGATGACAACGCTACAGTAGTAAGGCCGAAAGTGCCGCGTAACGACGGTACGAACTATGCCGATTACCTTCTTGATTCAGAACAGATCAACAGCATCGCCGTCGATCCTTCGAACCGCAAATGGATAGCGACCGATTTCTCGGGTGTGTACCTTGTCAGCGAGAACGGCGACAAAATAATAAAACATTTCGACACCTCTAATTCGCCGCTGCCGTCTAATCGCGTCACAGCCGTGATATGCGACCCGCATAGCAATATAGTCTATTTCGGCACAACCGAAGGTCTGTATTCCTACCGCGGCGATTCGTCGCCCGCTCAGAGCGATTTCAGCGAAGTATATGCCTATCCAAATCCTGTCCGCCCCGACTATACGGGATGGATCACGATTGCCGGACTTATGGACAATTCGCTGGTCAAAATCACTGACGCTGCCGGAAATGTTTTCTATCAGGGACGTTCGGAAGGCGGCATGATGACGTGGGACGGATGTAACAGCGCCGGCGAGCGTGTGCGCTCGGGCATCTACTATGTCTATGCTTCTTCGGGAGGCGACGGACAGACTTCAAGCGGTGTCGTTACAAAAATCATGGTTGTTAACTAATCATTCTGTATCGAATCATTATGAAAGGACAACTCAAATATTCAGACGAAACAGACAAGAGCTACGGCCTTGCCGGCATGGCGATATCTATCGTAGTGCTTGATGGCGAGGAATACCTCGACCATATATCTATCGACGCGTCGCCCGACCAAACGGTAGAACTTTCAAACGATTTTTATTTTATCGGCAATCCCCGTCTCTCGGCCAAGATTGCCTGGAATGAGATACTCAAGCATTTCCAGCTTTCGGCCGGCATGGTCATCTCAAATCTGATCTGTCGCAATTATGTTCAGCATCGTCGCAAGCTGACACCCGACATCATCGATGAGCTCCGCATGGTCGTGCGCGACGAAGCTAAAGAAAATTGTTCGCTCGACAGCGACGAGAGTGATGCTTTGTTTGAAAAGTCGCTCAACTATTTCGACCGGCTTTTCTCTTATGAGGCGGTCCACGAAGTTGCCAAAGATTTCGCATCGGCTATTGTCAGCCGACGGACTATGAATTCCCACGAAGTCATCGAGCAGCTGCGTCGTCTGTCCATGCTATGACATACCGTCGATGATTCTTTTTAGAATCAGCGGCGCTTCAGTTCCGACATTGAATATTAAATCCAACACACTCAGACCGCTTCTGAATCCGAGGCGGTCTGCTCTTATCTGATAGTATTCGGTTTCGCATCCGATAGTTCCGAAGTCGGCATGCCTGAGGTCGACGACATTGTCGGTGCATGTTTCAGCGGCATCATATCTGATGTCGTTGTCTATCATCAATATATCTCTGACTATGGCGTCGCATTCACTGTCGAGCCGGGCTATGTCACACTTCCCGTCTTCATATCTGCTGCTGTAGAAAAGCGGCTTGAACCTGTCGATGTAGAATTCGAAAAAAGGCGTGCGACCGTAGGCCGATTCGAGCGCCGTCAGATGATTGTTCCACCATTTTCCGTGGGTCGAGACTATGGTTTCGCTCCATGTATGTCTGCCATGGGGATGCGACACGGGAACAATCAGCAGAATTTCATCGCGAGTATCGACTATCCTGCATCTGTGGGCCGATTTGAAGCGCTTGTCGGCCTTCATCGAGCTGTCGATACACACTCTGCCGTATGCCGCCATCACGGCATAGTAGCCCACCGAGCCGAAATACTGCGGCGGCAGCAAAACCTCTCTGTCGCCGAATGCTATCAGTTCAGATGCCATCTTCCAACGTTATTTGTCGGGATTGGCGTCTTTGAATATACGGTTGAGGCGTATTCCGCCTGAGAAGAGTCCGCGGTCTTTGTCAAACGAAATCAGGACAAACACCGGAGTGCCGACGATGTGGTCTTCAGGCACAAAGCCCCAGAATCGTGAATCCTGCGAGTTGTCACGGTTGTCGCCCATCATAAAGTAGTAGTCCATCGCGAACGTGTACTTGTCGGCGGCCTTGCCGTCGATATATACGACGCCGTCCTTGATATATGCGTCGTGATGGCCCTCATAGTTTCTGATTGCCCGGTTGTAGACGGCCCATGTCGAATCATTGAGTTCGACAGTAGTGCCTTTCGCCGGAATGAGCAGACCTTCGTTGCCGCCGTAGTTGCTGAGCGACCATTGGCTTGCGATCCCTTTCGGGAACAGATATGCTCCCTGCGAGCCTGCCGGTATGAGGTTCGATGTCTTGACCATGTCAAGCAACTGTCCGTCGGCCGAAAGAGTTTCTATCATTTTCGAAGTCAGAGGCAGGGCATAGAAATATGAATTCTGCCGCGCATCGGGCATCCATGTCATCAGATTTGCCTTGTCGACGGGGTCGAGCGAGAGAGTTTCTATGTCATCTGCGCTGATGCCGAGTTCATGTGCGCGTTCAGGTGTCAGCGGCGAACCGAAAGCCGCTATGTAGTTGAATTGCGCGTTTTCAGGCAATTTTTGTGCTACATTATTGATATATATAGTGTCATTGACAATTTTGAGCCTTTCGCCGGGCAGACCGACAGCGCGTTTGACAAAATTCTGACGGCGATCGACAGGCCGGTAGACTATGTCGCCGAATGTGGCCTTGTCGTTGTGAAGACGTTCGCGGCCATATCTGTCGACAAGTATGTCATAGTATTCCGGACTGTCCTCAAATCTTGTTGCCACCGTATCGCCTGCGGGGAAGTTGAACACTACGATATCTCCAGTTTCGACATTTCTAAAACCTTTGAGCCTTTTATAAGAGTTTGACGGACTGTCGAGATAACTTTTTGTTCCGATAATGGGCAATCTGTTGTGTACCAACGGAAAATGAACAGGCGTCATCGGCACACGCGGTCCGTAGGCCATTTTGTTGACCCAGAGATAATCGCCCGTCAGCAGTGTCTTTTCAAGCGATGACGACGGTATCTGATAATTCTGACCTACAAAATTGAAAACGAAGTAGACAAGAATCAGCGCGTAAACGATTGCGTCTACCCAGCTCATCACACTTCTGACAGTCTTGTTCTTGCTGTTTTTCCACCATGTAAACGGTATATAGCCCGTGATATATATATCAAAAAGAAGAAACAGAAAAATGGCGGGCCACCACGAGCCTAACCATATGACCCAGGCAATGAATAGGGCGGACACAATGCCGAATCTTATCCATCTTGTCACTTTCACAGCTTCTATGCGGTGTTTGAAATCCTCGGCAAACGTCAGTTTATCTTTTATTTCAGTCATATATTGATGTTTATCATTACATTTTGCAAAAGTAGTCATATTTTGCATACAATCAGCCCTGCCATACATAATTGTAACATATTGTAACGAATCATTTCACGCTCTTTCCGCTCATTCGCGTTCCCGGGATTGGCCGCCTGAAATTTTTTTCGAAAAAATCACTTTGCAATCTGCTGAGGGATAGGGGAGAATGGGCTGGTGTAAAATTTTTCTCAGAAAAAGTGTGTAAAAAGTTTGGTGGGAAATAGAAAAAGGCGTAACTTTGCACTCGCTTTTGGGAAGCGGACCTCAGCGGAGGTTGCGGAACGAAAAAAGTTCGGCCCACGGCGCTAAATTTTGTTAAAAACCGGATAAAAATTTTGCCGGTATCGAAAAGCGGCGTAATTTTGCCGAGCTGTCCGCTCTGCTCAGCGCAGAC
>JAGAOW010000047.1 GCA_017889945.1 Muribaculaceae bacterium | reverse complement strand
GGGCCTGTTTATGATAGGGTTAGATAAGTAATCGGGAACTGGGTCTTACTTGCGGTCGAGCTTGTCAAGCAGTGTTTTAACCGAGCCGGCAAGTTGCGCGTCGATGCCTTTCGCAACATCATCCGGATTGTTGTATATCACAACGTCAGGGTTGAGCTGATGATTTTCGAGAACGTTGCCGTCCATGTCCATCGACGTCACTTGAGGTATGCCGAATATGATAGTCGGGTCAATCTGTGTCTCCCACCACACGGCTGTCATAGTGCCGGGTATCGGCGCTCCGACCACATCGCCGAGCTTGAGTGACTGATAGACAAAGGGCGAACCGTGTGCGTCGCTGTAATTGCTTTCGTTGACAAGCATCACTGACGGTTTGGTCCACTGCGAGAAGGGCTCGCTGCCGATGTAACGTCCGCGCGGCACGAAGCGGACATACTCTTTGCCGCCAAGCAGGATGGCGAGGTCGTTATGAAGCCAGCCGCCGCCGTTCCAGCGCGTGTCGACTATTATCGCCTCGCGGTTGCGGTATTTGCCTAGCATGCGGTCATAGACAGTGCGGAAGCTCGGGCTGTCCATGCCGCTGACGTGAACATATCCGATGCGACCGCCTGAAAGGCTGTCGACTATGGCTTCGTTGCGTTCTATCCATCGGCTGTAGATCATGCTGCGTTCGCTTGTCACAGGCTTGACCACGATGCGCTCGGTCTTGCCGTCTGCCCTCATTATTGTCAGCGCGGTCTTCTTGCCGGCTTTGCCTTCGAGCAGAGGATAGTAGTCCTTGCCTGCCTCGATGGCAGTGCCGTCGATAGCCATGATTATGTCGCCGGGCTTAAGATTGAATTTTGCGGGCGAGAGCGGACCGCGTGCGAGGATTTCAGCAATCTTCAGTCCGTCGCCGTCATAGCTCTCGTCGAAGAATGCGCCGAGGGTCGCCGTTGACATCGGTGCGCCGTTGGCGTAGTAGCGTCCTCCCGTATGCGATGCGTTCAGTTCGCCGAGTATCTCGCTGAGCAGTTCGGCGAAGTCGTAATTGTTGTTTATGTAAGGCAGGAAGCGGCGGTAATGCTCGCCGTATGCTTCCCAGTCCACGCCGTGTAGCGATGCGTCATAGAATTTGTCCTTGACCTGCTTCCACATGTGGTCGAAGATGTATTCGCGTTCTTTCGATGGCTTGCGGTTGTAGGGCGCTTCGAATTCGACAGCTTTGACATCGGCCGATGCAAGGTCGATTTTTTTGATGCCTGAGCCGCTGAGCACAAAGAGGGTCTTGCCGTCCTTGTCTGATTCGAAACCGCCTGAGATGCCTTTGAGCAGCACTTTGGTCTCGCCTTTCTTCAGATCGTGGACGAGAAGATTGCTGCCGCCTTCGGTTGCTGATGCGGTGTAGTAGAGTTTGTCTCCTTCGGGCGACAGGAAGTAGTCGCCGAGGTTCGACGAACCGCTCGTCAGTCGGCGCATGCGGTATTTGCGATTGTCGATATCAAAGTTAAGCGGCTTGACTTTGTCTTTGTCTGCCTCGTCTTTGTCTTTCTTCTTGTCTTTTTTCTTATCTTTCTTTTTGGAGTCTTTGCTGTCCGACTTGTCGTCGCCTTCGCCTTTGCTGTCCTCTTTGGCTTTCTTGGCGAGAGCCACTTCTTCTTCGCTGCGGTTGACATCATCCCATGCCTCTCCGTCGAGTACCATGAGGATGACGTCGGACGTGTTGCCCCAGCTGCCGTGGCTCTTCAGACCGTAGCGGCCGGTGCTGTATGTAAGAGCCTTGCCGCCGAGCGCCCATTTGGGATTGTTGTCCGAGTAGCCGCTTTCGGTCAGGTCGATGATTTCGCTGCCGTCGGCTTTGACGAGAGCGATGTCGCTGTTGTTCCAACCGCCTTCGCCGATGTAGTCGATAAGGAACCAGCGGCTGTCGGGACTCCATTCGAATGATATGTCGCCGTCGGTGTAGGAGTAGTTATACTTGCCGTGGAGGGCTGTTGTGACCTCCTTGCTTTCAACGTCGATGACGCGAAGGGTAGTGCGGTCTTCAAGGAAAGCAACCTTTTTGCCGTCGGGGCTGAAACGCGGTTGCTGGGCAGCTGTGGCGCAGCTGTAGAGGGGCGTCTCGGCGATGTCGGCGGCATATGCAAACTGCTTGTCGTCATCGTTGACAATCTTCGATATGAACAGCTGCCACTGTCCGTCGCGGTCGCTGTCGTAGACAATCGAGCGGCCGTCGGGCGAGAATGATGCGTTGCGCTCCTGAGCTGGAGTGTCGGTAATGCGTTTAGTGGTCTTATATTTTGTGTCGGTCACATAGATGTCGCCGCGAATGACAAATGCGACTTCGTTGCCCGACGGAGACGCGAACATTGACGATGCGCCCGAGGTGCGGTAGTTCTTCACGATGTCGTTGTCGAAGTCGTCGGAGATTATCTCGACGTTTACTTTTTGAGGCTGTGAGCCTTCGCTGAGTGTATAAAGTTCTCCGTCCCAACTGAAGGCGAGTTTGCCGTTGGCCGATGCTGAAAGCGAACGCACCGGATGGCGTTCGAATTTTGTCAGCTGAGTCTCTGAGCCGTCGAGCTTACGACGCCACACTGGAAAAACCGGAGCAGACTGGGACAGTGCGCCGGAGCAGAGTGGGACACTTTTGATGCGGCAAAGTTAATGATTTTTTCTGAGACTGTCGCCTTTTAGTTCAAAACGTATTGCGGAGTGCACCATCCGGTCAAGTATGGCATCGGCGGCGGTGGTGTTTGTCTCAAGACAATCGTACCAGTCGGATACGGGGATTTGAGAGGCTATGATTGTCGCCTTGCGGCCGTGGCGATCCTCGATGATCTCCATCAGGTCGAGTATCTGCTCGTTGTTGAGTTTCTTGATTCCGAAGTCGTCGATGATGATGAGGTCGTATGAGGCTATCTTCTCGAAAAGCCTTTTCGTCTGACGCTCGACTCTTGCCATGGCGAGGTCTTCCATGAGTTTGAGGATGCTCCAGTAGCGGGTCTTGAAGCCGGATATGCAGGCATGATGTCCGAGGGCCGATGCGAGCCAGCTTTTGCCCGTGCCGGTGGCTCCGGTTAT
>JAGAOW010000046.1 GCA_017889945.1 Muribaculaceae bacterium | reverse complement strand
ATCTCTATACACAAGTGCCCATGTTTCAAGCTATTGGCGCGGGCGCTTACAAACCGGGGCTCGAAACGGTCTCACACCTTGCCGCTATGTGTGGCAATCCTCAGAATCGGCTACGCACTATCCACGTCGGAGGCACAAACGGCAAAGGCTCGACGGCCCACACCATCGCGGCCGTCCTTCAGTCAGCCGGCTATCGCGTCGGCCTCTTTACCTCGCCACATCTGCTTGACTTCCGTGAGCGCATACGCATCGATGGCCGCATGATAGAGCGCGAGAGCGTGGTCAGCTTCGTCGAAAACTACCTCACATCCAAAGACTCGGACATGCAGCCGTCGTTTTTCGAACTGACCACGGTCATGGCATTCGACTACTTCGCACGCAACAATGTCGATGTCGCCGTCATCGAGGTCGGCCTCGGCGGTCGGCTCGACAGCACAAACATAATCACTCCGATGCTGAGCGTGATTACCAACATCTCGCTCGACCACACCGCCCTCTTAGGCCACACGCCCGAGGCCATAGCTTCTGAAAAGGCCGGCATAATAAAACCCGGCGTACCCGCGGTCATCGGCGAATCCTCGGGAGAAGTGCGACGTGTGTTTGCCCGCAAGGCCGCCGAAACGGGCTCTGAAATTTTTTACGCCGACGACCTCGCGCCCTTCAGCTCTTATGAGCAGAGCGACGACGCGATAGTCTACCGCGCTTCCCGCTGGGGTGACATCAGCGGCAGTCTGTGCGGCGACTGTCAGGTCAAAAACGCCGCCACCATACTGTGTGCGCTCGAGCGGCTCGAAAGCTGCGGACTCAGCTTCACGGCCGCCGACGTAAGCCGTGGCTTCGCCGAAGTGTGCGCCATGACCGGCCTCGCCGGGAGGTGGATGTGTGTCAGCGAACATCCGCGCGTGATTTGCGACACCGGCCACAACACCGGCGGCTGGGCCTACCTCTCGCGCCGCCTGGCAAAAAAAGGCAAAGACCTGCACATGGTCATCGGATTTGTCAACGACAAAGATGTCAGCGGCATACTGGCGATGATGCCGCACGACGCCAGCTACTACTTCGTCCGGGCCTCAGTGCCGCGCGCCCTCGACTCCGGGCAGCTCGCCGAGCTTGCCGCCGAAGCCGGCCTGAAAGGCAAAAGCTACCCGACAGTCGCAGCCGGATATGAAGACGCCCTCTCTCAGGCGAAAGAGGACGACACAGTCTTTGTCGGCGGAAGCACATTTGTGGTCGCCGACCTTATGGCTCTTATCTTAACGCGATAACTTCGATTTCGACAAGAACGTTTTTAGGCAAGGTCTTGACTGCCACAGCCGAGCGTGCGGGATAAGGAGCGTTGAACGCTTCGGCATAAACTTCGTTCATCGCAACGAAATCGCCCATATCGGCCAAAAACACAGTGGTCTTGACTACGTTGTCGAGAGTCAGACCTGCTTCAGCAAGGATAGCCTTGACATTGGCCAGCGACTAAGCTGTCTGAGCCTTGATGCCTTCGGGAATATCGCCGGTCGCGGGGTTGATGGGAATTTGACCTGAAGCGTATACAAACGAACCTGTGTCGATAGCCTGGCTGTAGGGGCCGATGGCACCCGGAGCGGCAGTGGTTGAAATCACTTTTTTCATAATTGAATTATTTTTGAGCGCGGTTAATAAATAACGTGAACAGAAAACGAACACCCCGGACATGACTCCGCAGGCTTCATTGATTCCATCGCAAAAGTACAAGAATTTTATCAGCTATTCAAATTCTATTCAATTTAGAGCCGGCTGCAAAGTGTTTGTTGCGGAAAACATTATATCCGCTCAAATAGTTTCCTATTTAAGAAACTATTTGTATATTCGCGGTATGAATACTAATTTGAAAAAAATAGGAGTGCTTCTCCACCTTCAGCGAAAAAGCAAAGGACTGACACAAGATGAGGTCGGCTCGATGATAGGTGTGCGAAAAGCTATGGTATCGAAAGTTGAAAATGGACTGAGTGTCAATTTCAACACCATCAATCGCATTGCTGAAGCGCTTGAAGTAGAGCCTGTAGTAGAGCTGAAGCCTATAAAAAAAGCGGATAAGGATATTATAGATTATGTGATGACCGCAATAATCGAATTTGCCAAGAGACACGGGCTTACAATCCGGGATGCGAGCAATTATCTCAACCGTTTCAAAGGAATTGATTTTCTGACAGAGTATTATGATGTCGAACATACTCTGTCGTTTAACGATTGCGTGGACGACCTGACGCTTGTCTGCCAGAATAATGGAGGGGAGGTAAGATGATATTGTATCACGGCTCAAACGTAGCGATTGAAAATATAGAACTCTCGAAATGCCGTCCTTACAAAGATTTCGGTAAAGGATTCTATCTGACCGATATTCGTCGTCAGGCCGAACGAATGGCAGCGAGAACGGCAAAGATGTTTCATGGAGAGCCGACATTGACAAGTTTTGAATTCGACTTGAACTCAGCCCTAAATCAAGGCTTGAAAATAAAGATTTTCAATTCCCCCGATGAGGAATGGGCTCGATTTGTAATGGCAAACCGAGATATAAACGCGGTTCAACCGAACCACGATTACGATATCGTAATTGGTCCGGTTGCCGATGACACGATTGCACGCTTGCTTCGTATGTTTATTGAGAATTTCATAAGCGAGCAGCAACTCGTAAAGGAGCTGACATTTTCGGAAGTGACATCACAGTATTTCTTTCACACGGAGGCAGCTATAAAAATGCTGAAAAAGATATGAACGAGAAGAACGCACGATATTTATTCGAGGGCATCTCGGCAGATGTTGTCCGCTATCTGGTAGAGCGTGACGGAATGGATCTGCCTGACGCAATCTCGACTTTCCACAATTCTGAGACTTTTTCCAAATTGGAAGATTTTGAAACAGGACTATATATCGAAAGTCCGGCATACGTCTATGATTTGCTTCTATCAGAACTGAAAAACGGCCGAATGATACCGTAAGATAAAAGAGACTGCGGCAGTACAGCTTGGCAATTATTTTGCTGCTGCGTTTTTTGAACTTTTACGCTGCTCGGCGACCTGCTGCGGGGTCTGGACTTCGACGTCGGCAAGGCGGATATGGCCGGCGTAATTGTCGATTTGAGTGGCAAGTTCGTCGTAAACCCTTACCACACCGGGAAACATCTTTTCAAAGGCCGGGATGAAGCCGTGGCGACCTGCGGCCTCGATGCGGTCGCGCACCGACGACACAGTCAGGCTGTCGATGTCGACGGCCGGCTGATAGCCGAAGATCTCTTTCTTGCCGTCGATTACGACCCTCACAATGACTCCCGCCTCGAGGAGCGCGTCGACCGAGCCGCTGACCAGACGCGCCGGCAGACGGTAGTCGACGATGATGTCGTTGAGCGTCAGCGGCGGCTGTGATGCTGCAAAGCGCCTGACTATTATCGCCGCAACGGCCATGATGACCTTCTCGCGGTAGCGCAGCGAGATACGCTCGACATCGTCCTTGAAATCAAACTCGAAAATGTTCTGCGACGAATAGCACAGCACCGCGCCCGAGAGAGTGATGACCCACACCAACTGAAGCCATATGAGCATCAAAGGAATGAACGACAGACTGCCGAAAATCGCATTGTACTTGGCCACATACATCTGACCCGTGACAAAAATCCACTGCAAAATCATAAAGCCCGTGCCGGCAAACACTCCCGCAATGAAAGCGTTGAGAAAGCGCACCTTGACATTGGGCACAAGCATATAGACCGCCGTGAAGAACAGCCATGTGAACAGCCACGAGCCGAATTCGAGCAGCAATGAGACCACAGGCGTCAGGAACTCGAAGTGGAAAATGGCGTTGAGTGTCGACGACATCAGCACATTCAGACCACCGGCGCAAATAAGCAGAACCGGCAAAATAAGCAACATCGCCGTGTAATCAGTGACTTTGCGCCACATGCTGCGGCCATTTTTCACACCCCAGATGGAGTTGAAACTGTCTTCTACATTGCTGACAAGCGAAATCAAGGTCCACAGCAGGAAGAGGATGCCTATGCCCACAAATACACCCTCGCTCGCCTGCTTGAGATAGGAGTCGACATACGACATCATGTGGCTTATCGCCTCGTGCTGAGCGTGAAATATCGAATACAGCTCGTTCTCAATAAGCTTCTGCAGGCCGAAGCCGCGACCGAGAGCAAACAGCATCGCCAGCGCGGGCACAATCGCAAGCACTGTCCGATAAGTCATGGCGCACGCCTGCGACTGGATGTCGGCGCTCAGAAAAGACCTGACCGAAAGGTTTATGGTCTTTATCAGCTTTACCTTCATCGTGTTGGCGCGCTCGGTCCACACTCCGGCCGAGCCATACTGCCACAGACGTATGGCCTTGAGCCTTATTGTTTCTATTTTATCAGATAGTGCCATCGTTACAACGGCAAAGTTAACAATTTTTCAATAATAAAAAATATCAGCACCCTACCGATAATAACATCCGCCGTGTTTCGAGAGTTTGACGTTTGATAAGTATTGAGTAATTTTGCAACTGTTTTATGGCAACAAACAACACAAACAACACAAAAGACAGGCTCTGGAATCGTGAGTATATCAAAGTTATGATATGCAACTTCCTGCTGTTCTTCGCATTCTATCTTCTCACTCCGCTTCTGCCGCTCTATCTCGACGAGCAGTTTGAAGCCGACAAAGACCGCATCGGCATAGTCCTGTCGGGCTATGTCATCGCCACTCTTCTCATCAGGCCATTCAGCGGCTTCGTCGTCGACACATTCGACCGCAAGACGGTGCTGACCATCTGTTTCTTCGCGTTTTTTATCTGTTTCACAGGCTATATCGGCGCAGGCACACTGCTGATGTTCGCGATAGTCCGCACCATGCACGGCATACCCTTCGGAGCTACGACCGTCGTCAACAGCACCGCCGCCATCGATGTGCTGCCATCCTCGCGACGCAACGAGGGCATAGGCTTCTACGGCCTGAGCAACAACCTCGCCATGGCCATCGCGCCAAGCGCCGGCATTTACATATATCACGCCACCGGCAATTTCTCGCTGCTGTTTTGGCTCTCGCTCATCATCGCCTTCGGCGGCTTTATCTGCTCGACAAAAGTCCGCCTGCCCAAGCGCGAAAAAGTCAGCGACAAACCCAAGCTCAGCCTCGACCACTTCTTCCTCGGACGGGCATGGCTGTTGGCGGTCAACATCGCCTTTTTCGGGCTGTGCTGGGGTGTGATGAGCAACTATGTGGCCCTCTACGGCAAAGAAGAACTGAACATTACCGACGGCACGGGCATGTTTTTCACGCTCCTGTCGATAGGCCTGGTTGTGTCGCGCTTCATAGGCTCGCGCAAGCTGCGCGCAGGCAAGATTACCCAATGCGCCACCACCGGCGTGCTCCTTTCGCTTGCAGGCTACGGCCTGTTTGCCACTGTCGTTGCCCCGTGGAGCTATTTTACAGCCGCCGTGCTTATCGGTCTGGGCAACGGCCAGATGTATCCGTCGTTTCTCAACATGTTTATCAAGACCGCGCGCCACGACCAGCGCGGCACGGCCAACTCGTCGATACTCATTTCATGGGATTTGGGCATGGGGCTGGGCATTCTGCTCGGCGGAGTGATAGCCGAAAACATCGGTTTCGGCGCAGCATTCTACACCGTCGCAGCCATGCAGCTCGCCGGCACATTGCTCTTTATCTGCGCCACATCGAAATTCTTCGAGCGCAAACGCCTCAACGAAAATTAAGCCACTTTACTTGATGACCGCAAGGCCGCCCTGCGCCGTTTCCTTGTAGAGCGAGGGAATGTCGTGGCCCGTACGCTTCATGACCTCGACCACCCTGTCAAAGTCGACATTGTGACGCCCGTCGGATATCGCCGCATAGAGATTGGCATCGAGGGCTCGCGCGGCAGCGTAAGCATTGCGTTCGATGCAGGGTATCTGCACAAGGCCGCACACAGGGTCGCAAGTCAGTCCGAGGTGGTGTTCAAGGCCCATTTCAGCCGAGTATTCAATCTGCGCGGGAGTGCCGCCGAAGAGTTGCGACGCCGCAGCCGCAGCCATCGCACACGCCACGCCGACTTCGCCCTGACAGCCGACTTCCGCACCGCTGACCGATGCATTGTGCTTGACCACATTGCCAAAGAGGCCCGCAGTGGCCAAAGCCCTCAGTATGCGTTTCTCCGTAAAGCCTTTTGAAGTATGGAGATGATAGAGAACGGCCGGAACGATGCCGCATGAGCCGCATGTCGGAGCTGTCACTATCCGTCCGCCCGAAGCATTTTCCTCGGAGACCGCAAGCGCATAGGCGTAGACAAGACCGCGGCTTTTCAGCGAACTGTTGTAGCCCGACGCATGGACATAGTAGCTGACTGCCTTGCGCCGCACTCCCAGACCGCCCGGCAACACGCCTTCGGCCTCAAGTCCGCGCTCGACGGCTTCTTTCATCACACGCCACACCTCGGCCAGATAATCCCATATGCCCGCGCCCTCGGCCATGTCGACATACTCCCAGTAGCTGCGGCCGGTCGACTCACACCACTGCTGTATGTCTTTGATTTTGTTCATGCCGTAGATTTTCGGGCCGGCCTGTCGCGAACTGCCCTCTTCGAGTATGTCTCCGCCTCCGACCGAATAGACCGTCCACTTCGACACTTCGTTGCGCTCGGAGTCGAAAGCTTTGAACGTCATGCCGTTGGTATGGAAGGACAACACAATCTCGGGATGCCACACTATCTCTGTCGGCGCGGTCTGAGAGAGCACATCAGTGATGGCGACATCGGTCAGGTGGCCCTTGCCTGTCGCAGCCAATGAGCCGTAGAGCGTAACCTCAAACGACGATGCGCCCGGATTACGTTCGAGAAATATCTGAGCGGCTTTGCGCGGGCCCATCGTGTGTGAACTCGAGGGCCCGTTGCCGATTTTATAAAGCTGTCTTATCGACTCCATAACATCTGTATACTATATAATAGTATAACGCTTATAGCGCCGACTTATTTCTGTCGCTCGCCAAAAGTTTCGCGGATATTCCAGACAAAGAGCGCTCCGATGGCGAGAAGCACACCAGAAACCACAAGCATCCACACCGTCTGAGGAGCGCCGTTGGCGCCGAGAGGGAAACACGACAGGATGGCACCGCCGCAGAGAGCCGCGATAATCTGAGGAATACAGATGGTGCAGTTAAACAGGCCGAGATATGTGCCGATATGGTTGCCCGAAAGCGCATTGGTCAGAATAGTAAACGGCATTGCGAGTATCGCCGCCCATGCGCAGCCCATCAGCGCATAGCTGACTCCGAGCACAGCCGGACTGTGGATGAAATAAACCGAAACAAAACCTGCCGCGCCGATGAGCAGACTGAGCGAATAGCCGAACTTGCGGCGGCGGAACTGCGACAGCACCACGGCCCAGATCACGGCGGCTATAGCCTGAATGGCCAGAAGTACACCGTTCCAGTCGCCCGCATCCTGATATTCCTTGCTTGCGGCGTTGAGCACAGTGCGATAGTTGAGCGTCAGTTCATCGCCCTCGGCGATTACGGGCAGCTCGGAAGTCTGTTCGGTCACATACTTGCCGTTGCCTTCGAGGTCTTTGGCTATGTGGGCGAGCATCAGACGGTCGCCGGTCGAAACCGTCGACAGTGCGCCGACCGTTTCAGCGCCGTTGACGACAGGCACTGCAACGCCGTCGACAACAATCGTGCCCGAAGGGGCGGCAATAGCTCCGCCATCGGGCGAAATCTTGGCTACTCCGCCTGCATAGAGCGGTGCGCCGTCGGCAATAAGAGTGTCGCCTTCGACAACGACAGTCTGCGCCTCGATCATCCGGCCGTCGACTCTGATGCCGGCCATGGCCTGACGGCCTTCGGCTATGATGAGTCTGTCGCCGTTGAAGAGATATTTGTCGTCGTACGACTTGCCGTTGAGTGTCACGCCGGTCACTTCCTCAATCGACGGCGCGCCGAAAGCATGGCTGGCTATGGCGTCGGTCGAATAGGTCCACATATACAGGAACGCAGCCCAGCAGAAGAACTGAACTATGCCCACGGTCCAGAACACCTTGGGAGCTTTGATGAGCAGGCTTATCATGCCGGCTTTTTCTTTCTTCGCGCCGTCGGCCGGCTCTTCCTTTATGCCGTGATATGCCGCATATTCGTGAGGCGGCATCTCCTTGACCTTGGCAAATGTATAGATGGTGCAAAGCAACAGAATTGCCGCGCCGATATAGAACGCCCATGTGACAGTGGCGGGCACTTCGCCTGCCGGAGCGGTATTGCTAAGGAACATCGCGAGCACTATCGGCGCTATGTAGCCGACGACCGAACCCGCGTTGCAGAGGAAACTCTGTATCGAATATGCAAGGCCCTTCTGTCGCTCGTTGACAAAGTCGCCGACAAGCATCTTGAACGGCTGCATCGCCATGTTGATCGACGTGTCGAGAAACATGAGCATAATCAGACCGAATATTATCGCCTGACTGACACTCAAGCCGAGAGAACCGGCATTGGGAAGGAAACACATCACGATGATCGATGCGAGCGCTCCGATGACAAGATAAGGCAGACGGCGGCCCAGTCGATTCCAGGTGCGGTCACTCGCCGAACCTACGATAGGCTGCACTATAAGCCCCATCAACGGAGGAAGAATCCAAAAATAACTCAAATCGTGAGGGTCTGCGCCTATAGTCGAAAAAATACGGCTGACCTGCGAACTCTGCAATGCATATGCAATCTGCACCCCGAAAAAACCGAAGCTGAGATTCCACAATTTCCAAAAACTCAAATTGGGTTTGTCATTCATGGCATAATAATACTTTAGTATGATAATAATCTCTTGCCGTGCGTATCAACGCCGGACAAATATTCTACACATAAATATAATCTACACTTATAGCTTTAAAATCAGCCACAAATATAGCTATTATAATTCATTAAATGCCAAATTTGACACAAAATTCAAAAATTTAAGACGAAAATTCGATATTTTTGCGCCGACCGATGTCACATTCTCGACTCTCGCTGCGTCTAACAGATGAGAATTCTCAAAAACAGACATTATAAACATCAACTAAAATTTAGAAATATGGAATGGTTAATTGGACTTTTTCTTCCTATCGGCGTTTGCGTAGTGCTGCCCATAGCAATAGTGTGGATTGTATTTCGCACTATCGAAAACAAAACCAACAAAAACGCTGAAATCATCATCAAAACTATCGAAAACGACTCTGCGGTCGACACCGACAAATTGGTCGCCGCACTCGGCAAACGCGAAAAAACTGACAAACAACTTCATCAGGAACGACTGCTCAAAGGCTGTATCTTCACTTTCATCGGCGTCGCGACGGCTATATTGGCTGCATTCATATATAACGAAGAAATAGTCGGAACTGAATTCTACCATTACATCCCTCTGTCGGTATCCGCGCTATGCATCCCGGTTGGCATAGCCTATCTCGTCGTCTACTTCGTCTCCCGCAAATCAGTCGGGAATCAAGCCGAAACAGAAGATTAAATGGACCAACAGCAGTTTATCGAGCATGTAGAGGGCAATCAGAGAGCGGTGCGCCGTTTTCTGACTGCTCTTTGCTGCGGAGACGCTGCTCTCGCCGACGATTTGGCCCAGGACACATTCTTAAAGGCATACCTGTCGTGCGACGGCTTCAAAGACGACAGCAAATTCACGACCTGGATATACCGCATCGCCTACAACACATTTATCAGCAACCGACGCGCCCTGCGGATCAACGAACCGATCACGGCCGCCGACAACATCTGCGCCACCGACACCGCCGCCGACAAAGCCTATGAATATCAGCCGCTCTACAACGCCCTCGAACAATTGTCGGACACAGAGCGCTCGGCAGTCCTCCTACACTATATGCAGGCTTATGCCATCGACGAAATCGCCGCTATAACCCAATCCTCGGCCGAAGCCGTCCGCCAACGGCTCTCACGCGCACGGCGGCATCTCAAACAACTCTTAAATCAATGATTATGGACAAAGACAAACTCACAGCCCTTTTCGACGCCTACGACCCCGACCTGTCGTCAGACAATCTGTTCATGGCCCGCCTCGAAAACAACCTCAAAGCCGTCGAAACAGTCAAACAACAACTGGAAGAACGACAGACTCAAAACCGACGTGCCATAATCGTTGCAGCCCTCTGTGGATTCGTCTTCGGAGTGCTGTCAGTGCTATGCTACCCCTTCATCGCAACCGCAATCCGCAGCATCGCGACCCCCGCATCCGCCGCCGCACAATTCATGTCAGACTACGGCAGCACCGTCATCTGGTCAGCAATCAGCCTCATGGCAGTAATCCTTACCTACTCCGCCTACGACATTACCCTCTCCCTCTCACGACAACCCATCCCACACACCCTGAGAGCGAAATAATCACACCCACACACCGATACTTTTCGGTCGCCCCACCCGCCCTCTAATCGACTGACTCCCAGCCATCCGACTTGTCCGGCCCGTCTGACTTGTCTGACCGTTCCGACTCGTCCTTAAAAAAACTTGCAAAAATATTTGCAAGTTATCAAAAAGCATATTATCTTTGCAGCACAAACAAACTTATTATTCACTCTTAAACTTATTTTTCTATGAAAAACATCTTTCTTAGCTATAAGCAACTTTTCGAAGAAATCGGCAAAGTAGTCAAGCTCTACAAAAAAATCTGGCGCGAGCGCACAATCTGTCTGCTCCACGCGCGCCGCGAAACCCCGAAAACCGACCGCGCACTCGACATCGCTCTCGAAGTCGCCGCCGCTGGCCGCAAAACCCTCTACGTCAACGTCGACCGCAAAATCAATCAGTACGCCGACCATCTCACAACGTCATCATCCAACCTGTTATTCGCAACCCCTAACTTCGACGGTCCTGACGACTCGCGCGACTATGCCGACATCGTCTTCGAACT
>JAGAOW010000045.1 GCA_017889945.1 Muribaculaceae bacterium | reverse complement strand
GTAATCAACAAAATCGACCTGCTCAAGGGCAATGACCAGCTTGAGCCCATCGTCGCAAGCTGGCACGAACTGCTGCCCAACGCAGAGATATTCCCGACATCGGCCAAAGAGCACTTCAACGTAGCCAACCTGATGAACCGCATCGTCGAATTGCTGCCCGAAGCTGAGCCCTACTTCGGCAAAGACGCCCTGACCGACAAGCCGGCGCGCTTCTTCGTCACTGAAATCATACGCGAGAAAATTCTGCTCAACTATGACAAAGAAGTCCCCTACAGCGCCGAAGTGGTCGTCGAGAAATTTGAAGAAAAAGAGAAATCAATCCACATCATGGCCGTCATCTATGTCGAGCGCGACAGCCAGAAAGGCATACTCATCGGCCACGGTGGCTCACGCCTCAAAAAAGTCGGCATCGAAGCGCGCAAAGACATCGAGACATTCTTCGGCAAGAGCGTCTACCTCGAACTCTTTGTCAAGGTCGAGCCCGACTGGCGCAACCGCGAGAACAAACTGCGCTCATTTGGCTATATCGAATAATTAAGTTAATTTTGCGGACACGATTAACAGATAAACAGAAATGAGCCAACTCGTAGCAATCGTCGGCCGTCCGAACGTCGGCAAATCGACTCTCTTCAACCGCCTGACACAGTCACGCACCGCCATTGTCGACCCGACTTCGGGCACAACCCGCGACCGCCAGTATGGCAAAGTCGACTGGACAGGCCATGAATTTTCAATCGTCGACACCGGCGGTTGGGTCATCAACTCCGACGATATATTCGAAAGCGAAATCAACAAGCAGGTCGAGCTTGCCATTGAGCAGGCCGACGTCATCCTCTTTGTCGTCGACGCCATGAACGGCGTTACCGACCTCGACGACCACGTCGCCGAAATCCTGCGCCGCTCTCGCAAGCCCGTCATCCTTGTAGCCAACAAAGTCGACTCAAACGACTGGCTCTACAATGTGCCCGAATTCTACTCGCTAGGCCTCGGCGAGCCTTACCCCGTGTCGGCCGTCAGCGGCTACGGCACAGGCGACCTGCTCGACGAAGTGGTCAAAGACCTTCCCGACGACGACAACGACAGCGAACAGCTCGACGATATACCCAAATTTGCGATTGTCGGCCGCCCCAACGCCGGCAAATCGTCGCTTATCAACGCCTTTATCGGCGAAGACCGCCCCATAGTGACCGATATCGCCGGCACAACCCGCGACTCAATCTACACCCGCTACAACAAATTCGGTTTCGACTTCTACTTAGTCGACCCCGCGGGTATAAGAAAGAAAAACAAGGTCAACGAAGACATCGAATACTACTCGGTCATCCGCTCCATACGCGCCATCGAGGCTTCAGACGTCTGCATACTCATGATTGACGCCACACGCGGCATCGAGGCGCAGGATGTCAACATCTTCGGGCTGATACAGCGTAACAAGAAAGGTCTGGTCGTAGTCGTAAACAAATGGGACATCGCCGAAGACAAGTCGCAGGCAGCCATCCGCCACTACGAGACCGCTATCCGCAACCGCTTCGCTCCCTTTGTCGACTTCCCCATCATCTTCACGTCGGCGCTGACCAAACAACGCATCTTCAAGGTCATCGAAAGCGCCGTGGAGGTCTACAAAAACCGTCGTCGGACTGTGCCCACGTCGCAGCTCAACACCGTCCTTCAGGAGGACATCGCCGCCTACCCGCCGCCAAGCAACAAAGGCAAGTTTGTGAAAATCAAATATATCACAATGCTCAAAGACGCGCAAGTGCCGACGTTTATCTTCTTCTGCAACCTGCCCCAGTGGGTCAAAGAGCCTTACCGCCGATACTTAGAGAACAAAATCCGCGAGCACTGGGACTTCACGGGTACGCCCGTCAACGTCTTTATGCGCGAGAAATAAGCCCTATCACAAAGATTTAAACAGCCGACTGTCAGACTGATAGCCGGCTGTTGTTTTATTTAAAAATGACAGCGGGCGGCCCGGAGTGGGTCGCCCGCCGAAAATATCAAAGGCAGAAATGCTTATTTCACAAATACTTTAGAGACACGGCCTGCGCGACGGACGAGATAGATGCCCGTGTTGGGATTGTCGACGCGTACGCCCTGGAGATTGTAATATACAGCCTCCGAGTTGTCGCCATCGACGACTATGTCATTGATGCCGGTCACGTTGTCGAGACGAAGTTCGTAGACTTCGCTCTTGTTGTTGTCGGGATCGACTGAGTAGTATTCGAGTTTGCCCGGATCTTCGAGTTCGAAGGCGCTTTCATATTTTGTGAAGCCGTCTTCGTCGGTAACAGCCTGTGAGCTTGCAGCTTCAACGGGTGTGAAGCGATACCACATCTGATGGCCTTCGGGTAAAACAGCTTCAAGCTTGATTTTCAGACCATTAGCATCAAATGTGGTTTCAGTGACGAGTTCGCCGTTGATTCTGAAAGCAGGAACAGCCTTATAGCCTGCAGCATATAAGGATACAGCGTTGTTATAAAGATTGACAACCGCAGTGATATCGTAAACACCCGCAGATGCAGAAGTCGACATATAGTTTGTTCGCAGATTTACAGTATTGCCTGCGATTGTAGCATCGAAGTTGTCCTTACCGGTAGGAGTAGCGGCATCAATGACAGCATTCTTTAAGAGCACAACGCTGTTGACCATATCAACGGTTACAGTCGTCGGATCGACAACGGCAGGAACGAACGAGCCACCGGCAACTGCTTCGGGAAGCGCACCCACAGGCTTGATTTCAGGTGTAGCGCCACTATACAAAACATATTGACCTGTCCAGCCGGCGGGGATAATGTCGTTGGCGGCATAAGAGTTCGAACCATAAATCTGGATGAACTTACCAGCCTCGTCGACAGCGAACACATTGCTTCCGTTGCGGAAAGCGACAGTCATCGGATAGTTGATAAGAACCTCAGTTTTATCTGCAAGAGCCAAAGTCTCTTCAATAGAATTTACACCAAGAGCGACATTGAGAGTGTAGGAAACAGTCTGTTTGCTGTAGGTATCATTTCCTGCAAAATCAGCGCTGATGACAGCCTGACCGACACCAACAACAGTGACTTCGCCTGTCGAAGCGTCGACTGTAGCGACAGCCTCATTGTCAGAGCTGTAAACTATTTCAACGCCATGTTCGTTGGTAAGCGGGTTGATAAACGGCTGGTCTGTTGTAGTTTTGTTGACTGTCGTTGTAGCGTAAGCAAGTTCGGCGCTTTCCTTGTTGTCTTTCTTAAGTTTGTAGACAACTTCGCCAACCTGAACAACACCATTTTTCGAAGCCTTTGCGCAATCAAATTCAAGACGATAATAGAGATTTGCCTGAGGATTAGGTATATTTATTACCTTTACGCCCAAAGACTTTTCGATTTCAATCGAATGGACGGGATTTGAGAAGTCAGTAGCGGATGTCGAAGTCAGAAGCTTAACCGAATTAACAGATGAAACATTCATATTATCAATCCTCAGATCGATTTCATTTACAGGATATGCCATAACGAATGCAGTGGTAATCGTTCCAACTGATGCTGCGCTACTTGACCCACATTTAATATATGTCCAACTTGAACTATTATTGTTATTATTGAAATTGGAAATAGTCCATTCTTTGCCATCGCATGTTCTTGTCCAGGTAGATGTGTAATTGCCTACTCCTTTACTATTTCCGGTACTTCCAAATGTAAGTACATATTGATCAGGAACTGCTGCCAGGTCTACGACAGAAAGAGTATATGAAGCTTCAGCGTCCTCATAGCCAGGTTCGCCTTTGATTGATGCGGTAATCACGGTTGTACCTGCGCCTACGATTTCGACAGCACCTGTTTTAGCGTCGATGGTTGCAACAGTCGGGTCAGAAGATGTGTATGCAAGATTATCGGCAAGCGCAAGCTCTTCGGGCTCAAAAGTCAGAGTCGGAGCTTCAAAAGTATCGCCCAGATTGACGACAACCGATTCGGCGCTCCATTTGAGCGAAGCCGGAGTGTAGGTAACAGTCAGCTTATAAGAAGCTTCCTGAGCATTATATCCCTCGTATGCTTCAACATAGGCAGTAATGGTTGTTGTGCCTCTGCCGACTAAAGTGAGCTTACCATTGTTGTCTATCGTTGCAACATTGGGGTCGCTCGATCTATATTGAGTCAGAATTTCAACATCCTCAGCATTCTCGGCCGGACCGAAAGTCAGGGTCGGAGCAACGAAAGACTCGTCGCCCAAAACAGCTGTAGCTTCTTCAGCACTCCAAGTCAACTCGGGAGTAATATAGTCAGGGTTGCCGACCTCTTCGTTGTAAGTAACTGTGATAGATTTAATAAAAATGAAACCCTGTTGAGATGAAGTTTTGCTGGAATTAGTTTTATTCAAGAATAATGATGAAATTTCTGTATTACCATCGAAGGTCAAAGTGCAAACTTTACTCTTCTCATTAATCTCATCAGTAAATGAAAACGTTGTTATATTTTCGGTTATACTATTATATGCAATATCGAGTTTCTGATAAGAGGGATTTTTATTGACAGACGTAACGACTTCAATTTTCGTAGCCTTCACAGCCGAAGCAAAAGTGACGTTGAATGCACCAACTCCCGCATTAGTTCCTACTTTTAAACCATAGAGACCGGCACTGGCATTATTAAAATCTGAGAAAGAAGATACATATTGTTCCGAACCGGATTCAACAATAGAGCTAATTTCTGACGTTGATGTAAAATTAGACCCATTATTACTTGTTCCCGTTTTAAATGTAATCGTAAACGATTTCTCGACAGCCGAAGCCGTAGAAGAGAAGGCCAAAAGGGTAAAGAATACCGCTAAAAGCCCAAAAGTGTTAAGTAAAAGTTTTTTCATATGGATAAATTATTTGATTTGATAAAAGATAGCAAACTAATGATCGGGAGGAGTATAATCTCAAAGCGCTAAATTAATGATTTTTAAAGTTATGGGCAAACATTTTTGTGATTATTTGTTAATAATCTACAAACATCCACCCTCCAAGCGCAAATCAGACGAAAATATTGGAGCATAAGGGCATAAATTGTGGTTTTTGAGAGAAATGCATAACTTTGCGGGGTGTGATTTAAAAACGGAAGAAATGAATATAGAGGAAGTGCGTGAATATATTGTCAGTCTGCCGAATGTGGAGGAGACAAATCCGTTTGGCGACGAGGCTGATCTGGCGGTTTATAAAATCGGCAGCCGCTGGTTTGCGGTGTATCTCTTCGAGCGCCCGGAGGTTTTGGCCGTGAAATGCGAGCCCGACAGGGCGGTCGAACTGCGCGAGCGCTATGAGGCCATCAACCCAGCATGGCACTTCAACAAACGCCACTGGAACGAGCTGCGCTTCAATGCGTTGCCCGACGAAGTGGTCAAACGCGAAATCCGCCACTCCTATCTGACCGTCATTAACAAGAACGTCAGACCCAAGTCACTGAAACTAAAGCTAATCGCAGAGGCCGCCGAGGTCGAAGCACAAAACGAAACGATATGACCACAGCCGAAGATATTATAGCAACAATCGAGTCGATGCGCGACGAGCGTCAGGCAGCCAATCTGATGCGATTTTTCAAGACCGGCAGGGGCGAATACGGCGAAGGCGACCGCTTCTTCGGTCTGAAAGTGCCTCAGACGCGGGCAGTTGTGAAAGAAGCCCGCCGCGATGTGGCGCTTCCCGAAATCGAGAAACTGCTCTACTCGCAGTGGCACGAAGTGCGCCTCGCAGGCTTTCTGCTGCTCGTCGAAGAGATGAAGGCCGCGCTGCCCTCCAAGCGCAGAGACAGCGACGCCCGCGCCCGGCGACGCGACGAAATCGCGGAATTCTATCTCCGCCATGCCCGTCAGGCCAACAACTGGGATTTGGTCGACATGAGCTGTCCTAAAATCCTCGGCGAGTGGCTAATCCACCGCTCGGCCAACGGCTCTATGCCCGACCGCGCCATACTCGACCGGCTCGTCGGGTCGGATAATCTGTGGGAACAGCGCATAGGCATAGTCACGACATGGCGACTGATCAGAGAGGGTCAGACCGGCGACACACTGCGCCTTGCGCCGAAGCTGCTCAGCCATAGCCATGACCTCATACACAAGGCCACGGGCTGGATGCTGCGCGAAGTCGGTAAAAAGGATATGGAAGCGCTCGACGACTTTCTCGAGCGCTATTGCACGACGATGCCGCGCACGGCCCTGCGCTATGCTATCGAGAAGAAGGACGAAGCCGAGCGGCAGTATTGGCTGCGCCAAAACCGCTGAGGCTCAGGCTGGATTGATTAACGCGATGATGTAGCTGTCGAGATTTTCCGACTTGGCAAGGCCCATTTTTGTGCGCAGCCGATAGCGCGCCGAATTGACGCTGGCGCGCGAGATGCCGAGGTAGACCGCAATCTCGTCGGTCGTGTGGCGCAGGAATATCAGCATACACAGCAACTCGTCGTTGGCCGTCAGCTCGGGGACTGCGGCTTTCAGTCGCGGAGTGAAATCGGGATAAAGAGAGTCGAACGCACGTCGGAAAGCCCCGGTCATCTGACGGGTAATGAACTGGGGTGTGGCGAGAATATCGTTGTTAGAATTTCGGCCGGCCTCAAGGTTCTGTTCGAGAGTCTTAATGCGCTTTTTGTCGATATCGGTCTGCTCGGAATAGCGCCGGCGCTCGATTTTGCGACGAGCCACGAGCGTGGCGACCACGATGATAAGCAGCACCAATATCAGCGAAGCCGAAACCACGACAAGGACCGTGCGCTGATGAGTCATCTTCAGCATAAGATTCTGCATTTCGATGGTACGCTCTTTGTTCTGAACGTCGAAACTGACGTTGGCGGCTATGATATTGTCGTGATGCTCGATGCGCGTCATCGAATCGCGCGTGGCGTGATAGTCGGGATATAGTTCGGCGAGCTTCTGCCATTCGCCGAGGGTGGCATAGCTCTCGAAAAGGACGCAGTTGGCATAATCGGTCATCTCCAGTTCGCCCTGACGTCGGATTTCGGCAGCCGCATCTTCCATCAGTTTCAGGCCCTGCTGCTTCTTGCCCTGAAGCACATAGCCCATGCCGAGCGAGAGCTGACGCGAGGCCGATTCATATTCTTCGCCGTAGTTTTCAATCGAGCGTTCGAGCAGCTTGACCGCGCGGTCGACGCTGTCGGGACAGTCGCCGAAGTTTTCGAGCAGGAAATAGGCCCGCTCCCCGTCGATGACAGAGCGGAGCATGCCTTTGTCGGCATTGGAATTGCTGTTGTCGATTGCATTCAAGGCCAGGTCGTAGCATTCGAGCGCCTTGTCGAGCTCGCCTTTGTTGTTATAGCAGCCGGCCCTGAAGCGATAGACATCGCTCAGCAGTCGTCCGCCCTGACGCTTGCACTCGGCGATGGCGCTGTCGCTCCACTCGAAAGCCTTGTCAAACATATATATGCGCTCATAAAGCAGGGACATGTTGCCAAAAAGCTGTATCGCACCCTCCGAGCGGAGATTTTGCGGCGTGACCGCAAGCGAGTCGGCGGCTTCCTGATAGAAAGCCAGAGCCGAACTGAGGTCGCCGTCGCCATACAGAAACAGGCCCATCTGCGCCAGTACAGTGACAGCATCGTCGGGCGAATCGCCGCGGCGCAGCTCCTCGACAGCCATGCGCTGCAAGGCAATGCAAGAGTCGATCGGGCCGCCGTCGTCGCGCAGACGCCATGCTTCGGAAGTAATCGAAGTTCTGTCGTCGACCTTATGATATTGCGTGTCGGCCGGCTCGGAGCAAGCGACACAAAAGCCGAGCAAAGCGGCCAGAAATGCGACTGTAAGACTGTTGATATTGCGCATAGAAAGGAGCATAAAATGTAAGACGGTCATAAGCGATACAAATTTAGTAAATAATCCCAATCTCGCTGCAAAAACGAAAAAAATTTGAATTACAAGATATTTCATCCATCGGTCATCCATTGTAGAGCGATTTGCATCTATTGTTCGTCTATTGGAACAGTTCTACCTTTGCGTAGTTAAATATATTAAAAAATACTCGCGATTTATATGTCGAAAGTTCAACCAAAACAGCTGTAAAAATCAACAAACACAATTAACAAATATCATTATTAACCACCAAAACATTTCTACAATGAAATTATGCAATTTACTCCTTGCAGGTGCGATGATTTTCGGACTTGCATCGTGCTCGAGCGACGAACCGGTCGCCGGCGGAACAGAACCGAATCCCCAGGACAACGGCTTCTACTCGAAAGTGACCCTGAAACTTCCTGTCGCTTCACGCTCGACAGAAAAAGAAGGCGATGAAATCGGCCAGGATTTCGAAAACAAAGTAGGCTCAATATTGGTCGTTCTCGCAACAAAGGCCGAAGGAACCAACGACTACAAGTATCTCACTTATGCCAAAAGCGACGCTCCCACAGCCAACACAACCAGCTACACAATCGTGTTCCAGGACAAAGTGACACTTTTCGGACAAGCAAACAAAAAAGTATATGCATTCGCATACTGCAATCCGTCTGCAACTTTAGTCGGCGAAATCGAAGCACTCGAAGCCGAAAATGACTTCACAGACAAAATCTGCTCTGACGCAGAAGCAAGCTGGACTAAAAACGGCTTCCTGATGACAAGCGTCAGTGTGCTTGAAAAAGAGCTCCCCGACCAGGCGACCCTCAAAACATACAACACGCCGACCAACGCATTCCCTCTCGGCACAATCGAGGTAATCCGCACAGCCAGCCGCTTTGACATCCGCGATTACACGAAAAACGACTTTACCTACAGCATCGTCAATGAAGACGTTCCCGCAGGTCAGGCAAAACCCGAAGTAGCAAAGATCAAGCTGCTGAATGTCGCAATGTTCAACCAGCGCAACGAGTTCTACTATCTGCCACGTAATTCTGTCAACACCGCAATCACACTTTGCCCGGGTCTCGCCGGCATGGAAGTAGGCTCAATCACAACTCCCGGCCTCATCCTTTCGCCTGACACCCGCACATATTCTCATCAATTCACAAAGACTGAAAGCAACTTCGATCCTATTGCTCACGGCAACGCAGTTTACAACGGATTTACATGGAAATCGCTTGCAGAGATTACAGGCACTGAAGGCACTGAAGACAACGACGAAAGCTGGAAAGGCGACAAAGAAAACGCCGACGGCTACTACATCTGGCGCTACACTTCGGAAAACACCTTTGCAGACGCAACTCCGACACCCGAACAGACCACAGGCTTCATCTTCGAGGCTGAAATCGACCCGACCAACATCCCCGAAGGCATGAACTTCACAAAGGGCGAAGATGTGATGTATGTCTACGCCAACAAGCTATATGTCAACGCAGCACATATCTACAACACAATCGCCGACAAACCCGTTTCAGGTCTTTCGGAAGCATTCTACAACTGTTTTGATGTAGCTGAAGACGGCACAATCACAGTCAAGGCCGACGCAGACTTCGAAGGCAACAAATTCACAGTCTTCGCACCCGACGCAACTGACAAGAAATATTACACCTACTATTTCGCATACAACCGCCACAACGACAACAACGACCCGACCACAATCGGCGAAATGGAGTATGCAACCGTCAGAAACAACGTCTACAAACTTCAGGTTACCAAAGTGACATCGTTCGGCGGCTTCACACCCGGCACTGTCGAAAACTGGGACGTCTACTTCCAGCTTGAAATCCTCGTAAGAGACTGGGTAGTACGCATCAACAACATCGAATTCTAAAAAAACGTCAACAGAAACCAATCATACAAGCGGGGCTGCGGCAGCCCCGTAGCCCCGTTTGTTACTTAAATCTATCACAAACTTCAAAAGCAAACAGACTCGCAGGAGTAGGTTTACTTTAAGAATTTGAAATTCAAACTGTTCATATTATCACTGTTGACTGCAATGCTGACGGCGTTGACGGCTTGCTCGCACTCGGGCGAAGATGAGCCGCGGCCCGACGACACTGCAGTGCTGAGTCTCCGCATACGCCTCAACCGGCCGGATGCAGGAGCTTCGCGTGCGACAGGCGACGAATATGAGGCAGACAAAAAAGTAGCCGGCGACGCCGAGCGCATGCACACTCTGCGCATCATCATAGCCGGAGCTGACGGCAGAGCCGAACACAACACGCTCTGGGATCTGAGCGCCAATCCCGACGTCGAATTTGTCGGTCAGGACTATCCCGTCAAAGCCAACGAACAAAAAACAATCATCCTCGTAGCCAACGAGGCCGGCGTAACGCTGACAAAAGCCGACGGCACGAAAATCGACGCCACGAGCTATCTGCGGTCTATCGACGCATCGATCGGCTCGGCGGTCGACATGGACGAACTGCGACAGCTGACCATGCAGGCCGACGACAACTCGGACGGCAAGGGCTGTCTGAAAACACCCACGGCGATGACTGCCATACATTATTATTATGTGGCCGGCGCCAAGAGAAACTACAAAGCCACATTCTACATCCACCGCGCGGCTGTCAAATACAGCTTCCGTTTCACTAACTCTGATTCAAAAAAAACACGGACAGTGGGCTCGGTGTCGGTCAATAATTTTGCCTCGGGGCAGTATTTCTTCCCCGACTTCGACTTTACCGACGCCACACAACTGTTCTGGAATTCCTACAATACTCCCGCCGGAGTCACTGTCGCGGAAAAGACTTTAGAGAGCGGGATAACGCTCGCGCCGGGCGAAACACGCGAACACGCGTCGGTTTATGTTCCCGAAGGAGGCGCCGCCGCGACCGACAATCCATATAAGATAGCATTTACGGTCGACGACCGCAATTCGGGCTGGTTGCCGCTCAACTGGTCGATGCCGCAGACGCCCGAGACAACGCAGCTGATGACCGATTTGCCGCGCAACACCCATGTGATAGTCAATGTGACACTGACACCCGAAACCCCGATGTCGTTCACAATCGACTACACCATCTGCCCGTGGACCGAGCGCGAAATCAACATACCCGATTTCAACTGACGATATGACAAGAATACACCGATATATCAGACTGATGTTTGCAGCGATTTTATGCGCCGCGGGCCTGTGGTCGTGCAGCGACGAGCTCGACTCGCCTTTCGGCGCTGAGGTCGAAGAAGGGCTGCCGACGCTTGTTACCGTACCGGTCAAAAGCGCGGACATGGTAATAGTGTCGCGCGGCGAACTCGACGAAGGTCTGGACAAAAAGATAACCTCGCTGTGGATAGGCGTCTACAACGCCAACAGCGGCGAGCGCACAGGCTCGGCCATCATCCACAACAGCGAGATGGTTGAGTTCCACGAGCGCAAAAGCATCACGCTCGAAGCCATGTCGGGTCCGAGCTATATCGTCGGTGTAGCCAATGTCGAATACCGTCGCGGCAGCATCGACGGCACAAACTATGACAGCACTCTCGAAGAGGCACTTGCGGGAGCCGACACCTTCGACAAATTCCGCGAAATGACAGTCGCATTCGGCCGCAGCGGCGAAATAAGCATCGAGGCGCCGCTCAACCCGCTCGTTTCCGGCGGCTTCTACACCGAAACCGAGGACACTGAGGGCGAACTGACCGAACCGCTTGCTGTCACACTCAAGCCCGGCATCGAGAAACTCAGCGGCGCGATACACCTTCGCCCGATTTACTCTCAGGTAAAGTTCAAGCTGAGCTACAACACGACTAATATCAGTAAGATGCAGATAGATTCGTGGCAGGTGGTCAATCTGCCGACCTCGTGCTGGCTCGCCGAGCGCAGCGACGGCAGCGAGAACCTCAATTCGCCCGACAGCAGGCCGGTCAACGGCAAAAGCTACAGCAATTCGGAGCTGATGACCGATGTCACAAACACAGGAGGCACACTCGGCTTCGACTTCTGGATGCTCGAAAACCGCCGCACAGGCCGCACCCCGAGCTCCGACTACAACAACGACAACGCCTACAAATGGCGCGAGAAAGAATATAAGACCGCCGACGGAAGCAATTCGGGCAATTATATGTCGCTTGTCGCGTCGGCCGACGACGACAGTCCAGAAAACATGGCGACCTACGTGGTGTTCAACGTCACTATGGAAATGAGCCGCGACGAGAACGGCAAGCCCCTCAACAGCACGTCGCGCACGGTCGAAGCGGCCTATGTGGTCCACCTCGGCTACTGCGAGGGCGGCAGCAATCTCGAAAAAGCCGTCGACTTCAGCTGCCGCCGCAACTCGAAGTACACCTACAACGTCAAAATCAACAACATCAACGACCTCATGGTCGAAGCCAACCGCGAAGGCGAAGTCACACCCGGCGTCGAAGGCGTGATTACTGATATCACAGACACATTCTGGGAACTTGATGCCCACTACTCCTGCGTCAACGTCAACTTTACAGCCGACAATCTCCGCAATTTCCAGTACTATATCGACGCATATGACCTGAATGGCGCACGAGTGATTATAGATTCGCGCAACAAGTCGACCGTGCCGGCATCGGGCAGCAATAACTACCGCTATCTGTCGTGGGTCGAGTTCCGCAAGACGACGGGAGAGAACGTGATAGCGCAGTATAAGCCGGCTTCGGATGCCGGGACATACCGTCTCGACGAGATGAACGGCAGCCGCACAGCGGGATGGTACACCATGTTTGTCAACGAGTATGTCTATGAGGATGACAGCAACGAAAGCAGTCCGCAGAACTGGCACGGCTATGTCAATCGCCCCGACCGCCGGCTCTGGCTGAATGTCGATGTCAAAGTCTCGGACGACGGTCAGACGAGGTATTCGACCTCGAAGTATGCCATCTCGCAGCAGTCAATCCAGACCTATTATGCGGCCAATGCGACAGAATCTGGCCTCGGCGTGGAGCATGAGAATGAGTCGTTCGGGCTCAATCTGCGCAATAATTTCAGATGGAGTAGCGACGGCGACAAAACTTCAGGCCGAAAGAACCTTACTGACTATCTTCTGAATGTTTATAACAGTGGTTTGGGCTGGTGGGAATGGGAAAGTCAGTTGTCGGCGTGGACTAATGACAGAATCGACTGGAGCGACCATTTGAATCTGACGAGTTTCCAGACTGTCAATGCTGTCAACAATCAGAATTACAATATTCCGGCACATACGGTTTATCTGCCCGCTATCGTGCAGAACAGCAACGGGAACGACAAAGGTACTACTTACAACCGCACGGAATATGACCCGGATAAAACATCCAATCCCAAATATATCGAAGTGATGCGCGCCTGCCTCAACCGTAACCGCGATTTGGACGGCGACGGCAAGATTGACGGCGACGAACTGCGGTGGTTCCTGCCGACGACCGCGCAGTATATACGCCTGATTCTCGGCCGACGTTCGCTTGTGCACCCGATACTCGATGTGACCGGCATCACTCGTCTGCCCAACAACAGCGGCACAAATAACGGCGAGAACGCATCGCTGCTTTACGGCACGAGCGACGGCTCGATGGTCTGGCTTATGGAGGGCACTTCAAGTTCGCAATGGGCACAGTGGGGCGGTCCGCCGCCATGGCAGATAAGATGTGTCAGAAATCTCGGTGTCAATCAGGCTAATGTGGCTCAAAACCAGACACAACCGGCGTTCTATATAAGAACCGGTACGAACATAGTCGACCTCAGCCGTTATGAGGTAAAATCACTGCGCGAGGAAGCATACACGACCTCCGACTGGTTTATGCCGCCGCATCATATATATGACCAGCGGTATAACCGTTGCTACAAGGCTTTCGAATATTCAAGCTCGATGATTTATTTCAATGACAGCCGCCTCGGGGTCAACAACACGGAAATTGTTCTGTCAGACTATCTGGCGAATAACAATCCGTGCTCGTATCTCGAGGCCTCAACCGGCAAAAAGGGGTGGCGTGTGCCTAATCAGAAGGAACTCTCAATCCTTTGCGCTCTCGGGGTTGTGGACGACAATGCCGACAGCGATAATACTTTCACTCTGTCATGCTCGTTCACATATTTCGATTACGACGGATATGTCATCGGTAACAACCCGAACAACAGAGACGGAGCAATATCGAGCGCATTCCATTATGCGTTGAAAGCCGTGACACATTCCAACAACATGACGCAGGCCGAAGCAATAAACGGCGAAAAAATCGAAGATAAAAAATACGGATTCAGATGTGTAAGAGACGTTTTGGATTAATCGGAGCGGCGTTGGGCGCAGTGCTATTGCTCGCGTCGTCGTGCGGCAAAAGCGCATCGCAAGGCGGCGACTCACGGTTGCAGGCGACGACATCAATTGATGCCGACGGTACTCTGACACTCCCGTCTATGCCGGATTCGATCAAAGACCCGACAGGCCGTGCGGACTATCTTGCCGCGCATTTTTGGGACTCGCTCGACTTCGCCGACACAGCCCACAGCCTCGACACGGCGTTTATGGAACAGAATTTCGCCAACTACTCGACAGTTCTGTCGCTTACGAGCGAGCCTGGACGCGACAAGGCCGTAAGGGCTCTTCTCGACCGTGCCCGCGCGGCATCCGCGGCAAGCTATGAACTGATGGCGGCGATTGCCGAAAAATATCTCTACGAACCTGATTCGCCGATGTTTGACGAGGAGGCATATCTGCCGTTTGCAGCCTACGCCGTCGGGCTCGGCGACGAGATGTCGGCTGCTGCGGAAGGGCGGCGCGACGATATTCTGAAAAACCGGCCCGGCACGCCTGCTCCCGATTTTGTCTTCATGACAGCCGACGCCAAGCGCAGACGCCTGTCTGAGTCTGACCCTCTGACCAATACCCTGCTCATTTTCTATGAACCCGACTGCGATAAATGTCATGAAGCCATGACCCTGCTCGCCGGCAGTCAGATGCTGCAAGGCGCTGTTGCTCAGGGAACTTTACGAGTTGTGGCCGTATATCCCGGCGATAATCGCAAAGTGTGGGCCGAACATGCCGCAACGCTTCCTTCCAACTGGATTGTCGGCATTGACCCGACGGGAAGCATCGACAATGATGAATTGTATCTGATCCGCGCGACACCGACCTTCTATCTTATCGGGGCTGATGGGAAAATCATACTCAAAGATGCGTCGCTACAGAGACTTGCCTACACTCTGGGGCTTTGAAAACGGAAAAATTGTCGTATTTTTGCGTTTGAAACAAACCTCATAATCATGAAAAAACTGATATTGCTCCTTTGGGCGCTTATAGCCCTGACGGCTGAAGTGTCAGCACAGCAGGCACTTTGGGGTGTGCCGCAAGTGATTTCGCCTGAGATAAACCCCGACAACACAGTGACTTTCAGACTTAAAGCGCCCGACGTTTCACAAGCATTCGTCACGGGCGACTTCCTGGACTGGGGCAAAGCGCCGATGACCAAGACCGACGATGGCATGTGGCAGCTGACCACCGACACCCTGCCCGCCGAACTATACCTATATAATTATATAGTCGACGGTCTGAGCATCGCCGACCCGTCGAACGTGTTCACTATCCGCGACGTCTGCACGGTATTCAATTATTTTATCGTGCCGGGCAACGCTACCGAACTCTATAATGTATGTGATGTGCCCCACGGCACAATGCGTCAGATTTGGTACGACTCGCCGTCGCTCGGCATGAAACGCCGGCTCAACATATATACTCCGCCGGGCTATGAGGCCGGCGACAACCGCTATCCGGTGTTATACCTGCTCCACGGCATGGGAGGCGACGAGACTGCATGGGCAGCACTCGGACGTGCCGCTCAGATTTTTGACAATCTGATTGCCGACGGACGCATGAAGCCGATGATTGTGGTCATGCCAAACGGCAATGCGTCTCAGGAGGCAGCACCGGGCGAGACTCACTTTGGCCTTGTGCAGCCGACAGTGGCGCTGCCCCACACTATGGACGGCGCTTTTGAGGAAGCATTCCCCGATATCATCACTTTTGTCGACAACACTTTCCGCACCGTGCCCGACAAGGCCCACCGCGCAATAGCCGGTCTGTCGATGGGCGGTTTCCACTCCTGCCACACCTCAAGACTCTATCCTGACAAATTCGACTATGTCGGCCTCTTCTCGGCTGCGATTTCGCCGCGCGACAAGTCGCACACCAAGATTTACGACGACATAGAAGGCGGTCTCAAGCGCCAGTTCGACCAAAAACCGGCTCTATATTGGATTGCCATCGGCGACAAAGACTTCCTCTATGAAGAAAATCGCAACTTCCGCGCCTTGCTCGACAAGGGCGGCTATCCCTACGAATACGTTGAAAGTGGCGGCGGACATTGCTGGCCCAACTGGCGCAACTATCTGACGGCCTTCGTCCAGAGACTGTTCAAATAGAAACTACTATATAGATTTTCTGTCGGCCGCCGGCTGTGATGAGTTTAAACCATTTGCAGCCGTCGGCTTCTTTTATCATCTCCGCCGAGTCGAGACCGACTGTCTTGCCGTTGATCGACAGAGCCGGACCTGCCGGGTCAAACTCAAAGCCGATGTCGTCGGCGAGACGGACAGCGCTGATTTTCCCCTCAGGTGTGATACTGAAAAGTATGCCGCCGTCGTCATAACGCATGCTGAGAACTTCGCCGCTTATGCGCATGCCGTCGTCGAACAGTTCGGGGTCGTCAGGCTCGCCGCTCGAAGGCCGTTCGGGCATTTCGTAGCTTCGGTGTGAGCATCCGGCAAATATCAGCAGTAGACTCAGTGTCAAGATATTTAACATCATGCGTCTCATGGCTCGACTTTTATAATGATTTTACCGCGCGCCTGCCGATTGGAATATTTCAGCTCATGGCGGCCTATGCTGATGTCGTCAAGGGCTACCGACTTGCCGTCGACAGTTTTTCCGTCGATGCTCCACTGCGAGTCGGCGGCAATGTAGGGCGACATGAAATCGATGCGGCCGTCGCGACTTTTCGAATAGACCGCTTTCAACAATATCGGTTCAGGCTCGTCAGGCGTTTCAGGGTCGGGATTATCCGGGTCAGGCTCATCGGGATCGGGATTGTCGGGTTCGGTCGGCGGCTGAAAAATCTCGCCGCTGTGCGCACCCCAGAGATATTCGGCAAGTTCGGGAATTTCGACAAACAGATTGCCGCAGCCCTGCGCCTCGCTGATTGCATCATTACGTCTGCGCTCGGCGTCGTCGACCGGGTCTTGGCGATGCCAGCGCAAAAGCACCTGACGCCCGTAAACGGTCAGCAGCGGGAAACCGCCGTCGGCGAAAAGCATTGCCGCCCTGCCGTGCCATAATTGCTGCGGATAGACCGCCGCCATATACATATATATACGCGCGAAGTCGCCCTTATAGCAATCGGCCGGCTCATAAAAACTTGTCGGCATACCGTCGACCGAGCCTGTGCCCGCACGCCAGAAACCGTTGTCATAATCAGCCTCGCTGACTGTGCCCGGCGGAAACTCGCCTCGCGCAAGTTCAACGCTGCTGTTGGCCGGGACAATATTGTTAAGGTCATACATCGCCTGCTGAAAATCGGCCGCCTGCTTGTCAAACCACGCTTCGGGAACAACCCTCAGCATCGCCAGTTCGGAAAAAGAAACCACTGTTTCGTCCGAAAACCAATCGACATAACGGCCGGCTGCATCACGCGCATATTTGCTTACGGTGTTGCGCACACTTCCGGCATTTTGGGCCACATTTGCCGGACGCCCCTCAGCGGCAATCTTGGATGCTATGCCACGACTGTCAAGACCGGCGAAATCCTCAGGCGTCATCGCTGTCAGCATTCCGGCTGAAACAAGTATGAGCGTCACGGCGGCGACAAGACCGATTTTTCGAGTTAATATTTTGACAATCTGCACCATTGGCGCAAATTTACATAATATTCTCTGAAAACAAACAGCGCATGCACGAATTTTCTTGTTTCGACTAATAT
>JAGAOW010000044.1 GCA_017889945.1 Muribaculaceae bacterium | reverse complement strand
GGCCGCAAAACCCTCTACGTCAACGTCGACCGCAAAATCAATCAGTACGCCGACCGACTCCCGTTGTCATCATCCAACTTGCTATTCGCAACCCCGAACTTCGACGGTCCTGAAGACTTGCGCGACTATGCCGACATAGTATTCGAACTTATCGAGCGCGCCGTCAAAGAGCATCAAATCGAGACCTTCGTCATCGACTCCGTCAGCCGAATCGCCGCACTCTCAACCGGTCGCAACGCGAGCGTCAAGCGCATCATGAAGCGCCTGTCAATCATGCAGCTGCGATATGGTATCTCCATCCTCGCCGTGGCCCATATCGACTCCCGCGCATCGCTGCGCTCGCTCCTCGACTTCGTCGACTCGCAGATTGACATCAACCCGCCCAAGCCCGAAAAGAAATCCCGCGCCAAGGCCAAAACCCCAACCGACCCTGAGGAAAAGCCCGCCGAGCAAACCCAAGAACCTGCCCTGGCCGCAACCCCGACGTTTGAGGCAGCCCCCGCTACACCCGTCTGTCAGCCCACCATACCGATGACTCGCGCACAGCGCCGCCGCGCCAAACTAATGCGCCGAGCTGCCACACGAGGCCGAATCTAAGGTCTTCCCGAAA
This sequence comes from Muribaculaceae bacterium, assembly GCA_017889945.1. Classification (GTDB taxonomy): domain Bacteria; phylum Bacteroidota; class Bacteroidia; order Bacteroidales; family Muribaculaceae; genus CAG-873. The sequence goes on along the minus strand of JAGAOW010000044.1, from coordinate 11,813 downwards.
AAAACAGCTATTTTTTTTGAGAATTGGTGTAACAAAATGCCGACCTTTGTGTCTATGGAGTAAAGACATTACTTATGCACCGTTCTGAATTCGAAAAATTTGCTTCTGCTGTTCGGCCTCGCTTGGCTTCAAGAGCCTTTGCGATGGTCGGCGATAAGGCTGAGGCCGAAGATATCGTTCAGGACTGCATGCTCAAACTTTGGACCATCCGACAGAACCTCGACGACTACACAAGCCCCGAGGCACTTGCCATGACTATTGTCTACCATCTGTCGCTCAACATTCTGCGCGACAGCAACCGCAGCGTGGCTCTTCCCGACGACGACAGTCTCAGCGGCGTAGATTACTCGCCCGAAGAGCTGATTGCCGAGCGAGAATCAGAGGCTGAGGCCGACCGAATACTGTCCAAACTCCCCGACACATGGCAGACCATAATCCGCATGCGCCATGTCGAAGGTATGTCAAACAGCGAAATAGCCCGCACAATCGGCTCGACCGACGGAGCGATACGCACAGCTCTAAGCCGCGCACGCTGCCGCATCGCGGAATTATTCACTCAGCAAAACAACACTTAACTCTCCTAAATATAACTGCTTATGAAAATCATTAAATTCATATCGCGCAAGACAATTAGCGACAACGACGCACGTCGTCTGACCGGCCTCTTCCTCGACGGCGCGACTTCGCCCGACGAAGAGCGACAGCTCTATGCCTACTACAGCCGACACCGCGTCGCTGCTGATTTGGCCCGTTATCAGTCTATGTTCTCATGGTACGAGACTCTTGCTGCCGAGCCCGCAAAGAAAAGTGGCAATCGCCATCGCAATCTCGCGGCTGCCGCAACTGTGGCCGTACTTTTGACAACCGGATGGATGGTCATTGATTTCTTACGCGCCGGAAATTCAAACTTCGACGCCTGCGACCTCTACGCCGGCAGCTATATCATCCGCAACGGTCAAAAAATCACTGACATAGATAAAATCATGCCTGAGTTGCAGAATGCCGACCGACTGACCGACAGCGTATTATGTGCGGCTGAGATCGATAAATGCGAAGACATCGAGCTGCTGACGATCGACGATGAATTCTCAAGCATCAGCAACCCGGAAGTCAGAGCTTTCCTGCTTAATGACACATATTGATAAATAATAAATCATACACATAAATCCTACATATTATGTACCAACGTCTTTCAACATTCATCGTAGCGACACTCCTTTCGCTTGTTTTCTCGATGGGAGCATGGGCTCAAGGCCGAATCGACGATATCATCATCAAACTTGAAAAAAATTCTGAAGCAGAGGTAACAAACATCGAACGCCGTAACCCCAAGGACCGGAAAGTCATCTACGAGAACAAGATTATCAGATGGAGGAAAGATCGAAAAGATCAGTATGCCTCCGCTCTTTGGAGAGCATTCGATGCCGAACGGAAAAATTCCATCGAATCCAAAAGCGTCAACCAACAAAACTACGCCTACTATCTGCTCACATTTGACGAAAAAAACATGGAGTTACGATATGTCATTTCATACAACGCCGACGGTTGGATGCTTGTCGTGAAAAAGAGCTGCAAGGGAATGAACGACGACAACGACCTGGGCATATATATAGGCACCGGCGCCTGCTTCGACAATCTCGCCTTAAAACTTAACGACCTCTCGACGCTCAATCTCGACGCATTGCAGAGCCTCGGAAGCCTCGGCAATCTGCGGAGTCTCGAACAACTCGAACAGCTGAAAAGCCTCGACCCGGACGCGCTTAAAAACATCGGCGACAACTCCAATATTGTCATCTCGTCAGACGGCGAAAAAATCATCATCGAAAGCAGCGACGATTCGGGCACAAACTCAAGAACTGTCGTCCGCAACTCGAAAAAATCCAAATCAGGCAAAAAGAAGACACGTTCGACCTCGACAACATCAACTTCCGCTCGCTCGTCTGTCTCGAAAGCCTTCTCCGGCAGCAACGTCGTCTACAACATCAGATACATGTAACAGAACACAGCGGTTCATTAAAAAACCCGCCGTTGGTCGTCGAGACCTGAACGGCGGGTTTTCTTGTAAATATCTGTATATCTTTTATTTGATAAGATATTGCGATGATATCGACTCGTTGTCGTGAACTCGACGGATAGTGTCGGCAAAAAGTTTGGCGACCGAAATGATTGTGCACTTGTCGCAATGTTTGCGATAGGGTATCGAGATTGTAAATATCATTTCCGTAAGAGGACTTCCGTTGACGCGCTCGGTTGCAGGGTCGCTCATGATTGCATGTGAGCAAAGCGCGCGTACCGATTTCGCACCATTCTCCATCATCAAGCTTGCGGCCTTGACTATCGTGCCCGCGGTGTCACACATATCGTCGATCAAGATCACATTCTTGTCCTTGACCTCTCCGATGACTGTCATCTTGGCTACGACATTGGCTTTGGCTCTCTGCTTGTGGCAAAGCACCAAAGGCAAATCGAGATACTTTGCATAGCTGTTGGCGCGTTTAGCTCCGCCGACATCCGGGGTGGCAATGACCATGTTGTCGAGTTTGAGCGACTGGATGTAGGGGATAAATACCGACGACGCATAGAGGTGGTCGACCGGCACATTGAAGAAGCCCTGAATCTGGTCGGCGTGCAAATCCATCGTTATCACTCGGTCAACGCCTGCCGTCATGAGCATGTCGGCAACGAGTTTGGCAGCGATTGACACTCTTGGTTTGTCCTTGCGGTCCTGACGAGCCCAGCCGAAATAAGGCATGACTGCGATGATTGACCGTGCTGATGCGCGCTTGGCAGCGTCGATCATCAGAAGAAGCTCCATGAGGTTGTCGCTGTTAGGGAACGTCGACTGTACGAGATAGACTTCGTGACCGCGGATTGACTCTTCGAATGATACTTCAAATTCTCCGTCGGCAAAATGCTGGATGTTCATCTGTCCGAGCTCTACGCCAAGACACTGACAAATCTCCTCCGCCATATACCTTGAATTTGTGCCGGAGAAAATCTTAAAAGGGGGTAGGAAGTTGTCCATGATTTGTGAAATGATGAGAATATGATTTCCGACTGCAAAGGTAGCTATTTTTTTTAACGTTAAGTCAAATTAAATTTGTATTTTTGCGGAAAATATCAACAGTAATCTACATAGTCATGAAACAAGTTGCCCGCATCCTTGCTGAAAAGCTGCTCAAAATCAGCGCTATCAATCTTCACCCGGCAAATCCGTTCGTATGGGCCTCCGGCTGGAACTCTCCCATCTACACTGATAATCGCAAAACTCTTTCTTATCCCGATATCAGGTCTTTTATCAAAATTGAGCTCTGCCGCGTTGTCCTCGAACATTTCGGTCGCCCCGATGTCGTGGCCGGTGTGGCTACGGGTGCAATCGCCCAGGGCGCACTTGTCGCCGACACTCTCGGTGTTCCTTATGTATATGTCCGTTCGACACCCAAAGACCACGGTCTTGAGAACCTCATCGAAGGCAATCTCAAACCCGGCATGAAAGTCGTTGTCGTCGAAGACCTCATTTCGACCGGCGGCAGCTCGCTCAAAGCCGTCGAAGCTATCCGCAACGCAGGTTGCGAAGTGCTCGGCATGGTGGCTATGTTTACCTACGGCTTCCCGATTGCTGAAGAGAACTTCCACAAAGCCGGTGTCGAACTGATTACGCTGAGCAACTACAACGCCATGCTCGAAGCCGCGCTCGAAACCAACTACATTCAGGAAGCCGACATCGACACTCTCAAAGAGTGGCGCAAAGATCCCGCCAACTGGACACCTATCCGCACAGTTGAATAATCGGTTATGGCTAAGTATCACAGCAAAGCGGTTGTAATCAACCGCCCGGCAGAGGCTATTTCTGAAAAATTTGCCGATCTGTCGGCATTCGCCGGAAGCCTCGACTCTATGCCCGAGGCCGAACGCGCGCGCATCGGCGACGTAAGTTTCGAAAAAGATTCGATCACAATCGACACCAAGCAGGTAGGCGTCATCCGCTTCAAAGTGACCGAACGCACTCCGCAGCGCGTAGTCATGAATGCCGTAGGCTCGCCCGTGCCTCTCGACCTCATCGTCAATCTCAGCGCCGACGGTGTCGACCGCACCGAAATCGTCACTGAAATCGATGTGGAGATTCCCGCCATGCTGCGCCCGATGATCGGAGGCGCGATGCAGAAAGCCGTCGACCAGTTCGGCGAACTGATGGCGAAACTTAACGCATAAGCATTTACCCGCATGTTGAAAAAATTTCTCTCTCTCGTCGTTGCCGCAGCCGTGCTTTCATGCATCGGCTGCGACCGTCTAGACGACCAACGGATTCCTCCCGCACCGGTCTATATCGCCTTCAACACAGTCGGCGAATGGACCATACCCGGCGTCGGTGTAGGCGGCGCGATGGACTACAGCCGCTTTATCAAAGAGGAACGCATCCCCTCGGGCTACCATTACACCGCCATATCGGCCACAGGCTTCGGCGGTGTGCTGCTTGTCTGCGACGTCAACGGCAATCCGACTGCATTCGACCTCGCATGTCCTGTCGAATGCAAACGCAACATAAGAGTTAAAATCGACACCAAGGCTATGGTCGCCGAGTGTCCCGACTGTCACAGCACCTACGATGTATTCTCGCTCGGCGGACATCCGCTGAGCGGTCCGGCTGCTCAGGACGGCTTCGGCCTGCGCCGCTACAATGTCGGCTCGGCCAACGGCTTATATATGTTAGTAAGCAATTAGACCGCGGAGGCCGCGCCTTCGATATCCATGTCATGAAAAACTATCTGCCGTTCTGGCTCATCATATTTGTTTCGTTTGTCATCATCTTCGCACTCTCGGCCTTTGATGGAATCTCAATAGGCTCATACAAGCCGAAGTCGTCGGGAATGTATGACAATCTCACGCGTCAGCGCAGCATCAGCGACGACATGCCGGATGAGGAGAAAGCGATAAGCGACAGCACGGCTGTAGCGCAGCAGCCCGTTCCGGTCGACACGGCATCGAAAGTGATACTGTTTATCGGCGACTCTATGCTCGACGGTCTGTCGCCGCGCCTTGCCGCCTATGCCGAGCAAAACGGTCACACGCTGTACACCGTGATATGGTACAGCTCGACTTCCGAGCGCTGGGGCAAGTCAGACAAACTCGCCTCTTATATCAAACGCATCAAGCCCGGCTATATTTTCTTGTGTCTCGGAGCTAACGAGCTGTCGGTTAAAGACATAATCGCAAAGCGCGACGCATATGTGAAGAAAATCATCAGTGACATCGGCGACATACCCTATGTGTGGATCGGACCGCCCAACTGGAAGGAGGACACCGGCATAAACCGACTGATTGCCACCAATGCCGCCACAGGTTGCTATTTCAAGAGCGACGGCATGACATTCGAGCGCGGCAAGGACGGGGCGCACCCGACACGCAGTTCGGCCGCGGAGTGGATGGACAGCGTGGCCCGCTGGATGCCGCTCCACTGTTCGCATCCCATAAAAATGGAGCTGCCTGAGAGCGATTTTGGCCGTCCGGCCCGCGTCTACGTCCATCAGCCCGACGAAAACTGACATGGAAATCCTGCAGCGCCTATACGAGAATATCGCCGACTGCCTGAGCTATGACTCCGGGCAGCCGATGTTGTTTTCGAGCGGTACGTTCTGGGCGCTTTTCCTGCTGTTCGTGCCACTGTATTCGCTGCTGAAGCGCAATTTCTGGCAGATGGTGGTGTTTGTGGTCGCCTTTGGCCTCTATTTCTATTATAAGTCAAGCGGCGCGTTTGTCGCGCTGCTCATCATCACTTCGCTGTTTGACTGGACACTGTCGCGTCTGATGGTCAGGCTCAGGTCCAAAGCCGCGCGACGATGGTGTGTGGCGCTGTCGCTGACGGCCTCGTTGGGCATTTTGGGCTATTTCAAATATGCCAATTTCTTTCTGTGGAATATCTCGGCGATGGTCAACGGCAACTTTCAGCCTCTCGAACTGATTCTACCCGTGGGCATCTCGTTCTACACTTTCCAGTCAATCAGCTATATAATAGATGTCTACAAAGGCAAGGTCGAACCTGTCAGGACATGGCTCGAATATGCCTTCTTCCTTTCGTTCTTTCCGGCTCTCGTCGCCGGGCCTATAGTCAGATGCGACTATTTTGTGCCGCAGATACGCGAAAACCGCCATGCGAGCCGCAATGAGATCTATTACGGCTTCTGGCTGATTATCCTCGGAGTGATTAAAAAGGCGGTCATCGCAGATTACATCGCCCAATACAACGACCTGATATTCGACGCTCCCGGCACTTACTCGGGCTTTGAGACCATGATGGGCATAATCGGCTACACGATGCAGATTTACTGCGACTTCTCAGGCTATTCCGACATGGCTATCGGACTTGCTCTGATTATGGGCTTCAGGTTGTCGAAAAACTTCGATTTTCCGTACAAGGCCCGAAATCTGAGCGACTTCTGGCGACGGTGGCACATTTCGCTCTCGACATGGCTGAGAGACTATGTCTATATACCGCTCGGCGGCAACCGCAAGGGAACAGCGAGAACCTATGTCAACAACTTTGTGACAATGCTTGTCGGCGGTCTGTGGCACGGGGCGGCCTGGAAATTTGTATTCTGGGGCGCGATGCACGGCGCGGGGCTTGCCGTGCACAAGGCTGCGTCGCCTTATCTGTCGCGTGTCGGCACGGGAAGAGCGGGTCGGTGGTTCGCATGGCTTCTTACGATGAGTGTGGTCGCGGCGCTGTGGGTGTTTTTCAGAGCAGATTCGTGGAGCGACGCGTGTGTTCTGCTGTCGAGGGCTGTCAGCGACTTTTCGCTGTCGTATGCGCTGCCCTTTGCCTCGGCGAGGACTCTGTGGCTGATAATGATGGCCGTGATAATTATAGCACATGCCCTGCCGACGTCGTTCTGGGACAGGGCAGGGCAATGGTTTGTGGCTTCGCCTTGGATTGTGAAGCTGATATTGTTTTTAGTCGTCGCTCAGCTTGTCATCGAGCTGCGCGGCGAGGATGTCACTCCGTTTATTTATTTCCAATTCTGAACTCGGCGTCGCGGTCGAGCAGTTCGACGATGTAGGCGTCGTTGTCCTCAATCAGCGTGGCGAGATGGTCGACGTAGGCGTCGTAGTCGCTTATCGGCTCGCGGGCGACACCTGACTCGACGGCTGCGCGTGCGATGGCCGGAGCGACGGTGCAGAGCAGACGTTTGTCGAAGGGCTTGGGCAGGATGTAGTCCCGACCGAAGGTCAGCGAGCCGACACCGTAAGCCTTGCAGAGCGACGCGGGAACGGGCAACTTGGCTAACGAAGCGATGGCGTGGGCGGCAGCGACTTTCATCTCCTCGTTGATTTCAGAAGCGCGACAGTCGAGGGCTGCGCGGAAGATGTAGGGGAAGCCCAGCACGTTGTTGATTTGGTTGGGATAGTCGGAGCGGCCTGTGGCGAAGATGATGTCGTCGCGCGTGGCCATTGCCAGCTCGTAGGCTATTTCGGGGTTGGGATTGGCAAGAGCGAAGACGATGGGCCGGTCGTTCATGGAAGCGAGCATGTCGGCTGTGACGACGTCGGCTACTGAAAGTCCGAGGAACACATCAGCACCGCAAAGAGCCTCGGCAAGGGTCGTGACAGGGCGCGAGGTGGCGAACATGCGTTTCTGCCCGTTGAGGTCGGTTCGCGACTCGGAGATGACACCCTTGCTGTCGCACATGATGATATTCTCCTTGCGGACACCGAGATTCATATAGAGCCGTGTGCATGAAATTGCGGCCGCACCTGCACCGTTGACCACAAGGCGGATGTCCTCGATTCGCTTGCCCTGGATTTCGAGAGCGTTGAGCAGAGCTGCACCGCTGACGATGGCTGTGCCGTGCTGGTCGTCGTGCATCACGGGGATATCACATTCCTCTTTGAGGCGACGCTCGATTTCGAAACATTCGGGGGCTTTGATGTCCTCTAGGTTAATGCCGCCGAAAGTGTGCGACATGGCTCTGACGGCATGGACGAAGCGGTCGGAGTCGGTTTCGTCGATTTCGATGTCGTAGCAGTCGAGGCCGGCGAAAATTTTAAACAGCAGCGCCTTGCCTTCCATGACGGGTTTGGCGGCGGCAGCGCCGATGTTACCCAGACCGAGGACGGCAGTGCCGTTGGAGATGACAGCGACAAGGTTGGCCTTGTTGGTGTAGAGGTAGGCGTCGGACGGTCGTTCTTTAATCTCGAGGCAGGGGTAGGCTACGCCCGGCGAGTAGGCCAGAGAGAGGTCTTCGGGGCTTGAAGTCGGTTTTGTAGCGACAGTTTCAATTTTGCCCGGACAGGGGTAGCGATGATAGTTCAGTGCTTGTTCTTTTACCTTAGACATACAAATTAATCCTTAGACGTACGAATTGTAAACCTTATACTATATATAATAACAGCTCTAACGCTGTTCATGTTTTAAGTCATGCAAATGTAACCATTATTGCGGTTTTATGAAAATTTTTATTGCCCCCCCAACCGCACAAAAAATCAAAAGAGGGCGGGGAAGACCAATGGCCGATAAGAAAGACAGAAAATCGACAGGAGCACAGGAGAGCAGGAGATTATTGGACAAAAAGGCTGGGTTTTAGACAGAAAGACATAAAGACCAGAGAACCAAAGGACTAAAGGAGGGGAGGAGTATGTAGATTGATGAGATAATAGGTATTAGCGTCAGGGAGCAAGATGCCATAGGGAAACTTCATTGCCTATCAACTATATAATCTATTAACAATCAGATGTTTAAGAATAATTCTATCGATTTTTGGTTACCTTTTAATATAAATCTTGTAACCAAAATCATCACATTCATTTGGTTGATAATCAAACTTTCTAAGTGAAAAATGTGGACAGGTATTTGCACAAGAAAGCCGCGGATATTTTGCTGTTCCTTTAGATTTATACAATGTGCATAAACTCCGACATAAATATTCATTATACTTATAGAAGTTACACATATTGCAGAATTTAATGTTTAAACCGGATTTTTCGAGTTCTGCAAATGCAAAATCCAAGTCTATCGGATGAGATGAGTCGATACGAAAAACCGCACTTGATAGTTCCGGAGTCAAAGCAGACAGACAATTGAAAATATTATAATCATAATCTTCATCAAGCGATATCTTACTGTTATGATAGTAGGGTTTGTTATCAATCCAAAAATGAAACCTTTGATGCTGATATTTATAAGAAGGTGTTGTATCATTATGCCCTTTAAAATTATAAAACTTAACGGAATCCTCATCAATTTTTTCAGAGTATTCATTTACATAAAATATGTCTTCCGGGAAAAGGTCGGATTCAGAAATAGAGCGGGCATTCAAGATAGCTGCAATGTCTTCTTCGGATTTAATTTTGATTTCAATAATGCGCAAACCGGAATTAATCTTTTCTTCAGTAGATTTATGAGTAACGTATATTTCGATAATAATAGGTTCCCTACTGGGATTGGTACTACTTGTTAAAACCAAATCCGCTATAAAATTGTCTACTCTTTTTTCTATTGAACACGTATCATACAAACGCTTTATTTCAAATGTTTTAGGTTCATGCCATGAACAAGGAGTTTTTATATTAATTGGACAATCAACTATATTGCAAGTAGATTCAACGTTAAAAGTAATATGAAACTTATCTGTTTCATCAAAGCATTTCTTTATAAGCATCTTTGCAAGTTTATGCAAATATGATTCATAGCTACATAAACCGTGAGTGTCAGGCTTATGAGCAAAGTGCCATTTCCGTTTTGCGCCTTGACGAGGAATCATGGGCGCATTGCAATAGGGGCAGAAATACTTTCTGTCTTTTGTTGCATTATATACTTGGGTCAGAATCGATGACTCGTCTAACGCAAAGCTATAATCTTGTTTTGAATACGCCATAATTCGATTATTAATTTAATTGCTATTCAATTACATCTTCTATCTTTGCATTACGGTGGTAACCATGTCGAACAAATGGATTTACAAAAATGAGTTCTTTATACCACTCGCCACTTTTGTTCTTTTTATTTTGCAAACGCCAAAATCCTCTGACGTAAATATCATTTTCATTAACTATCTTTCGGAACCATCGAGAATCCATGACAATGACTTCTTGCCCCAAATAGTTTATAATCTTTTTTTCATTGTATTCCAATGGCGTCTTATCTAAATTAGTAGATTTTCCTTTGGGTATAATAAAAGATTCTACTTTTACATACTTCTTGACTGCCAAATACAGTACGATGAAGTTTCCTATAAATGCCAATTCATTTTGACGCTTCTCAATAGGACCGTTAAAAAGAGTATCGTCATGCAAAATAGAGCTTTTAATTCCTACGCCAAAATTACCATTTACATATTTATTACATGTATAAAAATTGAATATGCTTTTGCCTTTATGCTCAACAAAGCGCCATAGATGTAGTTCATTTCCTCCAAATCCATATACTATAGTAAATTTGTTATTATAAAGTAGAATTCCACATTCGTGAGAGGCACTAAATTCTTTAATAAGTTCCGGCAAAATCTTTTCAAAGGCAGGTTGACTCTTTCGCATAACTTCAACAAAAGACGGCATAACTAATTCAGGAAGTCCCCAATCAGGTCTGTCTTCATTTCTTATCTGCTCTAATAAGCAAAAATCGGAACGTAGAGCGCCATAATTAAATGGAATGGAAACATTTGGCATTTCAATATTCAAGGGCGACTTTGAATCATGCGGTTCAATCAACCAGGAAATTATTGGGCGTTTATTTATAAGCATGGGTTATTTATGGCAAGAGGATTAGAATATCACGGAAAAATGAATTGGAGTGGACTCGTAAGAGTATGTTTACTCATTGAGTTCATATAATGACAATTATTCTTTTGAGCCAAAAACACTTTGCAGTTTTTTTCCAAGTGCTTTGACAGCTAATTTTTTATCATGAGATGATGTCCAACCAAATCCAGAGCTTTTAATCACAATAACATCTTGGCCGGTATTTATATCTCTAAGAGATAAAGTAATATGCGTATTTCCTCCTCCCAACTTTTCGGCCGTTATATAAATGTCAGGAGTAAGAGTATGCCACCAACAATCATCGGGAGCATGTGCTAATGAAATGGGCTTCAGATTTGTATAAACAATTTCATTTTCAACCATCATTATAATATCAGCGAATGAGTCTTCGCCCTCTATACCTTTATCTCCAAAACATATATATTTATATTCCGAAAGGTCAACACCTTGTGAAACTACAAGACTTGCGCTTCCACAAGAATTCAGCATAATTGATAAAAATGATGACATCAATAATACAGGTAACAAAAACTTACGTTTAAACATATTAATATGATATTGATAAAACTAAGTGAATAAAAAGAGTGATATGAGACTTAATTTAAATTATACTACAGTTTTGATTTTGTATATTCCTCGTTTCATTGGGTCTTGAGACCATTGAACATGCCAAACATCTCCGTTAACTGTATCGAGAAGAAGAAATGTCCAATTGTTTGTAGTTGGATATAATGCAAACTGACCCTGTTTGCCATCTGTAACTAATTTTTGAGAGTTAAGCGTGACCTCAAACTCATTTTCATCCATTGAATATTGAACTTGCCATATTCTACCATTTCTTGTATCGAGTTTTAGAAATGTATAGATGTTAACTGTAGGATACAGTAAGTAATTATTTACTGCATTTGTTGTTGAGACTACAACTGTACCAGGTTCTGCCGCGTTTGTAAAAGATGCGGAACAAAACATAATGAGTGAAGATTCCAAATCGAAGTGCAAAACTTTGAGTTTAGAATTACTCATTCTCCTCTCTCCTTCTGGCGAGGGGATGCCCCAGCGGC
>JAGAOW010000043.1 GCA_017889945.1 Muribaculaceae bacterium | reverse complement strand
TGATATTGCCGCCGACGGCGCTTATCGTAGTCGCTTGTATCATCTGGGTTCATCGCTCACGCAACAAAGACCTTCAGGAAGATTAAACATTATGGAAAATCTAAACATATTCATCCGGTCGATTTTTATCGACAACATGATTTTCGCCTACTTCTTAGGCATGTGTTCGTTTCTCGCAGTGAGCAAAAATGTCAAAACGGCCTTCGGACTCGGCATTGCGGTCACTTTTATGCTCGTCATAAGCCTGCCGATCAACTATCTGCTCGAGACCTATGTGCTCCGTGCGGGCGCTCTGAGCTGGCTCGGTCCTGAATATGCCGATGTCGACCTGAGCTTCCTCTCGCTCATTCTGTTCATCGCCGTCATTGCCTCGATGACCCAGCTCGTCGAGATGGCTGTCGAGAAATACAGCCCTGCGCTTTACGCTTCGCTCGGCATATTCCTGCCGCTGATTGCCGTCAACTGCGCCATCCTCGGCGGCTCGCTCTTCATGCAGCAGCGCGATTTCGGCAGTGTCTGGACAGCCGTTTGTGCAGGCGGCGGTTGGGGCATCGGTTGGCTTCTCGCCATCACGGCTATCGCCGCAATCCGCGAGCGCATCGCCGCATACTCCTATGTGCCGAAACCTCTCCGTGGCATCGGCATCACTTTCATATTAACCGCTTTGATGGGTATAGCTTTCATGAGCTTCCTCGGCATTAAACTCTGACGCGCCATGACAACAAATATCATATCACTTGCCACTACATCATCGCTCACTCTCCTGGCCGGTGTCGGCATATTTCTGTTCATCACTCTGCTGCTTGTCATCATATTGCTCATAGCAAAGAAATATCTTGTCAACTCAGGCGCTGTTACCATCACTATCAACGACGACAAGAAGATTGAGGCCGCGTCAGGCAAATCACTGCTCTCGACCTTGGCCGACCACGACATATTTTTACCTTCGGCCTGCGGTGGTAAAGGTAGCTGCGGACAATGCAAAGTCCGCGTCCTCGAAGGCGGCGGCGAAATTCTGCCGACCGAAGCCGTCCACTTCACTCGCAAACAGATCAAGGAAGGCTGGCGTCTCGGCTGTCAGCTCAAGGTCAAAGACAACCTCAGCATTGGCGTTCCCGCCTCTGTCCTCGACGTCAAGGAATGGGAATGTGAAGTCATTTCAAATCGCAATGTCGCCACATTTATCAAAGAATTCATCGTCCGTCTGCCCGAAGGCGAGCACATGAACTTCCTCCCCGGCTCGTATGCTCAGATTAAGATTCCCCCCTTCATGATGAACTACGCCACTGACATCGACCGCAGCCTTATCGGCGACGAATATCTCCCCGCATGGGAAAAATTCGGCCTGTTCGGACTCAGTTGCAAAAACGAGGAGACGACCATCCGCGCATACTCCATGGCCAACTATCCGGCCGAGGGCGACCGCATCATGCTCACTGTCCGCATCGCGACTCCTCCCTTCAAGCCGAAACCCGCTGTCGGCTTCATGGATGTCAACCCAGGCATCGCCTCAAGCTACATTTTCACACTCAAACCCGGCGACAAGGTGCTGATGAGCGGCCCTTACGGCGATTTCCATGTCAACACTGATTCCAAAGCCGAAAAGATGTGGATTGGCGGTGGTGCAGGCATGGCTCATCTGCGCTCGCAGATTATGTATATGACAAAGACGCTCCACTGCACCGACCGTGTGATGAACTATTTCTACGGCGCTCGCGCACTCAACGAAGTCTTCTACCTCGACGACTTCCTTGCACTCGAAAAGGAATTCCCCAACTTCCGCTTCCATCTTGCGCTCGACCGTCCCGACCCCGTGGCCGACGAAATCGGAGTAGCCTATACTCCCGGCCTCGTCCATCAGGTCATCTACGACACATATCTTAAAAATCATCCCAATCCCGAAGATATCGAATACTACATGTGCGGTCCCGGCCCGATGAGCAACGCCGTCAACAAGATGCTCGACAGTCTCGGCGTCGAACCCTCGTCAATCCACTACGACAACTTCGGAGGTTAATAACCATTGTTAATCAAACATCTCAATATTAAGAGTTACATATAATGCAGAAATCATTCAATACCTTAGCTATGAGCGCCGCAGTGCTTATGCTCGCCGGCTGCGCGCAAAACTCCGGCGACGATGAAAAAATAATCGACAAACCCGATTTTCACAGCGCCTCCGGCATCTTCGACATCGAAGCCCTCGAAGCGCTCGGTCGTGTCAGCGAACCGGTCGTGTCTCCCGACGGTTCTAAAATTCTATTTGGCATTTCTTACGAAAACTTAGAGGAAAACGCATCCAACCGCGACCTCTATACGATGGACACCGACGGTTCTAACCAACAGCGCATTACCCGCTCGGCCAAATCAGAAAACAATGCCGTTTGGATCGACGGTGGTAAGAGAATCGCCTTCATCTATCCTGTCGACGGCAAAGCTCAGCTTTGGGTCATGAATGCCGACGGCTCTGACCGCAAGGCCGTAAGCTCGGTCGAAGAAGGCATTTCAGGCTTCAAATTCTCGCCCGACCAATCTAAAGTCGTAATGATCGGCAATGTCAAATATGCCCGCACGGCTCAGGACATTTATCCCGACCTGCCTAAAGCCACAGGCCGCGTGGTCGACGACCTCATGTACAAACATTGGGACGAATGGGTCACTGAAATCCCCCACCCCTTTATAGGCGACTTCGACGGCAATGCCGTTACAAACGTCTTTGACATTATGGCCGACGAACCTTACGAAGCTCCGATGAAACCCTTTGGCGGCGTAGAGTCATTTGCCTGGTCGCCCGACAGCAAAACTCTCGTCTACGTTTCGCGCAAGAAGACAGGCGTCGAATACGCCCGCTCGACCAACAGCGACCTGTATGCCTACGACCTCGCCACAAAAGAGACCCGCAATCTTACCGAAGGCATGATGGGCTACGACACCATGCCCGCCTTCTCGCCCGACGGCACTCGTCTGGCTTGGCTCAGCATGGAGCACGACGGCTATGAATCCGACAAAAACCGTCTGTTTGTCCTCGACATGAACTCCGGCGTAAAAACCGACCTCACATCCGAATGGGATTACACCATCGACCAATTTGCATGGGCCGGCGACGGTCAGTCTATCTGGTTCATCGCCGCTTATCAGGGCACAGCGCCGATTTTCTCTATCGACCCCGCCACAAAAGCCGTTACGACCGTCAACGATGAATTCGGCGACTACAGTTCGCTCGCTCCCGTCGGCAACGATGTCGTCATCGCCACACGCCATTCGATGCTCCGCCCCGACGAGATTTTCAAAGTCAGCCGCAACGCTGCCGAAGCTGCCATGCTGACCGACGTCAACGGCGACATATTCAAACAGTTGACAATGCCGACCATCGAAAAACGCATGGTTCCCACTACCGACGGCAAAGAAATGCTCACATGGGTTGTCCTCCCGCCCAACTTCGACGCCTCTAAGAAATATCCCTCGATTCTCTACTGCCAGGGCGGTCCTCAGCAGGCTGTCAGCCAGTTCTGGAGCTACCGTTGGAACTTCGCCCTCATGGCCTCTAACGGCTATGTGATGATTGCGCCCAACCGCCGCGGCCTCCCCGGCTTCGGTCAGCAATGGCTCGAACAGATTTCCAAAGACTATCCCGGCCAAAACATGAAAGACTACCTCGCCGCTGTCGATTACATGAAACAAGAACCCTACATCGACCCCGACCACATTGGCGCTACAGGCGCAAGCTATGGCGGTTTCTCTATCTACTGGCTCGCCGGAAACCACGACCACCGTTTCGCTTGTCTCCTCGCCCACGCCGGCATCTTCAACATGGAAGCGCAATATCTCGAAACAGAAGAGATGTGGTTTGCCGACTGGGACATGGGCGGTGCTTTCTGGGATAAGGACAACGCCGCAGCTCAGCGCACCTTCGCCAACTCGCCCCATCGTTTCGTCGACAAATGGGATACCCCGATTATGATCAGCCACGGCGAATTTGACTTCCGCATCCTCGCTTCTCAAGGCATGGCGGCTTTCAATGCAGCCAAACTCCGCGGCATTCCCGCCGAAATGGTCATCTTCCCCGACGAAAACCACTGGATACTCAAACCTCAGAACGCCGTCATGTGGCAGCGCCTCTTCTTCCGTTGGTTCGACCGCTGGCTGAAACCGCAGTCCCAAACGACAAATGAATAATAAACACAACTAATATATATATACGACGGCGGAACTCACGCAACAATTACTGAGTTCCGCCGTTGTTTCATTGGGCGTCGCCTCATTCAACATCAGTCGTTCCCCGATTATGTCAAAAACATCTCTCAAAAAAGAACTTTCATCGCTCGACCACGATCAGCTCATCGACGTGATTCTGACGGCCTACTCTTCCTCCAAGCCGATTAAAGAATATTTCGACTTCTTCGCCGACCCCGATATTGACCGCCTCTGCGACCGCCACAAAGCCGAAATCACAAAAGAAATTCTGCGCGGCAAATACCGCAAATCGACGGCCCGCATCTCTCGCCTCCGCAGCACCCTGCGCCACTTCGAATCCTTCAACCCCGGCCCGGAGCGCATCCGCGACCTGCGCCTGTGGACCATCGCGGCCCTCATCGATCAGGAGATGCACAAAGAGTATTCCGACACATTAATCAACGGCACACTCCGCCTGCTCAACGACACCATCCTCTACTCCGACCGCAATCTAATTTTCGACACCACCATATCGGCCGTCAACGATTTGCTCAAAGAGCGCAACGACCGTTCACGCTACTTCCGCAAATTCCTTCGCAACCATCTTCAACTCCCCCAATAGACAAGCCCGATTATCTTAACGTGTAGAATTTTTTGATAACTTTTGCAAAAAAATGCCTACCGTTAAAGTTTTATTCCGACTCGCCGACAAAAGCGACAGCAATGGCTTTGTCTGCTACCGCATCTCCATCGACCGACAATTTCTTACCATCCGTTCGACCCACAGACTCCGTCTAAGCCAATGGCAAAAACTGAATTTACAGGCTCTTAGCGACACAGACCAAATCAGACAACGCATCAAAATCGACACACTCCGCATTCGCAAAATCATCAGCACCTGCCTCCTTCGCGGCTCTGAATTCTCAGTCAGCGACATAGCCGACGAATACCTCCACTTCCGGCAGAAATACTCATTTAAAAATTACATGACCGCCCTGTCGGCCGATTTCAGACGGCAGGGCCGCACACGCACCTCCGAGACCTACGCCGCCGCGATGAGAAGCTTCATGAGGTTCTGCAACGGCGCTGACATTCAGCTTGATTACATTACCGCCCGCACCGCCCTCGACTACGAAGGCTTCCTCCGTGCTGGCGGATTGACCAAAAACACCATTTCATTCTACATGCGCATCCTCCGCGCCGCTTATAACCGCGCCGTGAGCGAAGGCGAAATCGACGACGCCCGACCCTTCCGCAACGTCTACACCGGCATCGACAAAACCGTCAAGCGCGCTTTGCCCCTGACTGCAATTCGCCGCATCAAGGACGCCGACCTCTCCGGCAATCGCATGAAAGCCTTCTCGCGCGACATTTTCATGCTGAGTTTCTACATGAGCGGCATGGCCTTCTTCGACATCGCCTACCTGCGCAAAAGCGACATCTCCAACGGGCTGCTTGTCTACCGGCGAAAAAAGACCGGCGGACTCCTGTCAATAAAATGGACGCCCGAAATGCAGGAAATCATCGACCGCTACCCCGCTCGCAGTTCAACCTACCTCCTGCCGATAATTCCCGACGACACGGCCCGGCAGCGCTCTTGCTACCGCAACGCAAGCTATAAGATCAACTACCACTTGCGCCGGCTCGCCGAGTCGCTTCGGATTGGCTTCCCCCTGACGCTCTACTGCGCCCGCCATTCCTGGGCATCGGCCGCGCGCACCAACGGTGTGCCGCTGAGCGTCATCAGCGAAGGCATGGGCCACTCCTCCGAGTCCATGACCCGAATCTACCTCGCGTCGCTCGACACCACCACCGTCGATCGCGCAAATCGAATGATTATCCGCTCTTTGGCAAAATGATTGGCGAAGTTTTTATACTTTTGTAATAAATTAGATATCGCTACCACTATGAAAGAATTGAGATGTCCCAACTGCCACCATGTGTTCAAGGTTGATGAAGATTTGTTTGAATCTCTTGCCAACCAGGTGCGCACTGCGGCCTTTGACGACGAAGTCCGTCGTCGCACAGACGAAATCAAGGCCCAGTTCGACCTCAAAGCACAGTCGGCCACAAAAGACACCGAGCGTATATACAATCAGAAGCTGAGCGCCAAAGACCTCGAACTCGAAAAGCGCGAAGCCGCTATCGCCCTGCTCAAAGAGCGCATCGACTCTGATGCCCGCTCAAAGGAATCCGAATTCCGCCAACAGCTCGTCGAGCGCGACGCGCAGATCGAGCAGCTCAAGGCATCGCTGCGCCAGTTCGACGACCGTCAGCGCATTGCCGTCCTCGAAGAGCGCCAGACCAACGCCGAAGCCATCCGCGCCAAAGACCTCGAGATTAACGAACTGAAAACTCAGGCCGCCAATGAGCGCAGCAAGGCGCTCGAACGCGAAAACAGCCTCAAGCAGCAGCACGCCCTCGAGCTGCGCCAGAAGCAGGAGATGATCGACTACTACAAGGAGATGAAAGCCCGTCTGTCGACAAAAATGGTCGGCGAGACGCTTGAGATTCACTGCTACAACGAGTTCAACAGCATGAGGTCCATGATGTTTCCCAACGCATATTTCGACAAGGACAACGACGCGAGCGAAGGCAGCAAAGGCGATTTCATCTTCCGCGACTTTATCGACGGCGTCGAATATATTTCGATTATGTTCGAGATGAAAAACGAAAACGACACGACGGCCACCAAGCATCGCAACGAAGACTTCTTCGCCAAACTCGACCGCGACCGTTCGAAGAAAGGCTGCGAATATGCCGTACTCGTCTCTCTCCTCGAAGCCGACAACGAACTCTACAACCGAGGCATCGTCGACGTGTCATACAAATATCCCAAGATGTTCGTCATCAGGCCTCAGTTCTTCATGCCGCTGATTTCGCTCCTGTCTCAGGCTTCGCGCAAAAGCGCCGACTACCGCCTTCAGCTCGAACAGGCCAGACGGCAGAATATCGACGTCGCCAACTTTGAGCAGCAGCTCAACGCATTCCGCGAAGGTTTCGGCCGCAACTATAGGATTGCGAGCGAAAAGTTCCGCGCCGCTATCGAAGGCATCGACAAGTCGATTGCAAGTCTTCAGAAAATCAAAGACGCACTCCTAGGCTCTGAGAACAACCTCCGTCTGGCCAACGACAAAGCCGAAGCTCTGACCATAAAGAAACTCACGCGCGGCAACCCGACGATGAAAGCCAAATTCGACGAAGCCCGCAAAAACGCCGCCGACACCGAATAAGCAAATATCGCCAATCAGGCTAAGACACCGTTCGTCTAAGAATCAAACAGGCTGTGACACCATCGAGTATCACAGCCTGTTCTGCTAATAGAGGATTTATTCCCGATTCCCCAACCTAAAATTGGGGAACGGAGTCTTAATGTTACTTCACAATCTTTTCAAATACGGTGGTTGAGCCGACTGTGGCTTTGACCATGTAGACACCGGCGCTGAGGTCTGCAACCGACAACTCACTGCCGCTGCCCGATGCTACAAGCGCACCGCTCATCGAATATACCTCAATCAAGGCGTCGCAGCCGAGCGTGATGGTTGAAGTTGCTCTGTCGAAGCTGACAGCGAGACCGTCAGTCGTGATGTCGTCAATGCCGCTTGTCTTGCTGAAGACCACTGCGTTGGATTCGCCCGACTCATTGTCTCCGCTGACTGCTGTCACATAATATTTGCCTGCGATAGCGTTCTTAACTGCATACGATGTTTCGGTCGTGTTGTCGATAAGCATTCCGTCGCGGTAGACATTGTAGCTCATTTCAGAGCGCGAAGCCACATTGGCGGCAGCGTTGGCCGGAGCGAGTGTGATATCGGCATCCGCAAGCACACACTTGATATACCATGAATACTTAGCCTTCTTCTTAAGCTGAAGCGATTGCCAATCAGGGCTGCCGCTTTGCGAAATAAGGTCGCTGAAATTCGGATATTCTTCGCTGTCATAGCATCCGAGAGGTGCGATTGACGCAGAACTTGCATAGACTGCAAGATATCCTACGGCTACATCCGTACCGGCCGGTATTTCGACTGGTTCGTTGAGGCGTACATCATTTACTCCGACGACAAGCGACGACACGGGAACTGACTGTGAGTAGATGATATTCTCGCCATAGGCTACAAATACTTCCCATGACTTGACATTTGTATTTCCGCAGCCAAAGACTATGTGCGACACCACTTTGCCGACATTTTCCTTAATATCGGCGGCGGTAAACTTGACGGCGCAGTATGAGGTCTGCGTCGAACCGCTCGATGTCATACGGAGAGCCTTGAGTTCTACACCTTCG
>JAGAOW010000042.1 GCA_017889945.1 Muribaculaceae bacterium | reverse complement strand
TTGCCGTTCTGCTCGTAGACATATATTCGGTGTACCAATTGCTGGATGTTGACCGGATTGTCCTCAAGCGCCGCCACGGCATAGTCAAGCATCATCTGGCGCTCCGAGCGGCTCTGCCTTTCTTTCAGATATATCGGACGCAGCACTTCGAGCTGTTTCGGTCTGAAGGTCGGGCGATACGGGTCATAGTCTTCCTGAAAAAGCGTTCCATAATAGAAATATTGGAAATCTTCATCGGTCATCGTCGTGTCATTATCCATGAAGCGCTTGTTTAGTTTGGGATAATAGTAATCCGACGACGGGTCGGTACTCGCAGCCATGATGGCTTCGAGGTCAGGACGGCCAAGCGACGTTTTGACAGACGCATATAAGTCTGTCACTGACATACTTGCCAGCACTATTACGGCTAATATGATGGTTCTTAGAATTTGCATCCGGCAACAGGCTTTCACTACAAAATTAATAAAAACACTTCTAAAGCCGACAGATTGGCGGCGTTTTTTAGAACAATTTACAATTTTTGCAGAATGTTTGATGTCTTATGACAACAAAGGCGGCGCGTCGGTTCTTCGCCGCCACGCCGCCTGTAACTGTAGTTATACTTAACTTAAAGCTGTGTATCGGGATTAAGATTTGCAGCTTCAATATCCTTGAAGTAACGGTATGTGCCGACTTTCAGTTCGGCGCAGGCTGCTTCGTCGGCGACGATCAGAGCCTTCGGGTGCATCTGAAGAGCCGAGATGGTCCACATCTGCGAAATACCGCCTTCCACACCATGGTGGAGTGCGCGCGATTTGTTGTGACCGTTGACGATCAGCAACACACTGCGAGCGTCCATAATTGTGCCGACACCGACTGTAAGGGCAGTTTTCGGAACAAGGTTGACATCGTTGTTGAAAAAGCGCGAGTTGGCGATAATGGTATCTTGGGTAAGAGTTTTCATGCGAGTGCGTGAGCTCAGCGACGAACCCGGCTCGTTGAATGCGATATGTCCGTCAGGGCCTACGCCGCCGAGGAAGAGGTCGATGCCGCCGTAAGATTTGATTTTGGCTTCATAGCGTGCGCATTCTGCAATCGGGTCTTCTGCATTGCCATTGAGGATATTGACGTTTTCAGGCAGAATGTCAATCTGATTGAAGAAGTTGGTCCACATGAACGTATAGTAGCTCTGCTCATGATCGCGGGGTATGCCGCAATATTCGTCCATATTGAATGTAACAACATTTTTAAACGACACTTTCCCGGCCTTGTTGAGCTTTATAAGTTCTTTGTACATGCCCAGGGGCGAACTTCCGGTCGGACATCCGAGCACGAAAGGATGCTCTGCTGTCGGTTTGGCTTCATTGATTCTGGCTGCTACATAATTAGCTGCCCAGCGCGATACTTCGTCGTAGTTGTTCTCGATGATTAGTCTCATTGGATTATGGTTCTATGATGGTTAATATAGATATACAAATATAGCAAATATTCGCAGAAAAAGAATAGCGCATGTCGGTCGAAGGCCGGTACGCGATGCCGAAGGCAATTCTTTGATGCAAATTTAGTAAATTAACTTTTAATTATCATGATAATATTTATTAACTCGCTTTGTGTAGCTGCGTGATTCCTTGAAATCCGGACAATACCTCATGTCTGTATCGCTGTATTTGCATTTGCAGTTGTTTTTGCCAAACAGGTTGCACTCTCCGTTGAGCCAGAACCAGCGACAGTCATTTCCGGTTGCCTTATAATGTGACGGCAGACAATTATAACGTGGTAACTCGAAGGGGTTTTCTCTCCTGAACCTGCCCAGTCCGTGAGGTACATAGTTCTTGCGTGCCTCTTCTTCCGCCTTCCGGTATGCCTCGAGATTGAGCTGTCGCATCTGTTCTTCCATGGCTCGTTTGTATGCAATATGGGCAGTCATTACCTGTTGGATAGGACTGTCTGTAACTTTAGCCCATATTACCGATACAATAGTGGTTCCTACGAGGGCTGCCGGAATTATAAGCCATTGCAGCGCTGCAAGCATACATAGGAATCCGAGTGCAGTCACAACGGTCATGCCCGTACGCAACACGTCCGGTTTCTCGCGTTTTATAGCATATAGTGCCACACCGCACTGGCTTGCAAATCCGGTGTATAGCAGAAGATAAAGCAGATATTTAATGATGATTCCGGAATGGACTGATATCAGTGATATGGCTTCACGCAGATTCGTGTTGCTGCTGTCGCTGAGCATGAACCATCCGAATTCAATGACGGATGTCAGGCATATAGGCAAATAATATGCTGTTATCTTGCTGTAAATGCGGTTGGTCAGGCCGGAATATCCTTTCGAGGCATTGGCCCAGTCGCCATAATCCTGATAACGGCGTTCGACCATGGACATAAGTACTAAGCCCAATGTGTTCAGGATGCAGATGCAAGCGATTACTAAAAATGTAGCTGACATGTCGGCTGAAGTTTTGTAAACAGCAAATATACAGCATATTCGCAGAAAAAGAATAGCGCTTGTCGGCCGAAGGCCAGTACGCGGTGCCGAAGGCAATTCTTTGATGCAAATTTAGCAAATTTATTTGATTTGCGGCAGTATATAATCCCACACAAGATTCAGTTCTTTCTGATATGTGTGCGAACCCGCGGTCATCGCAACGACCGCATTCTGATCGGGCATCACGACTATAAACTGTCCGAACGAGCCGTCGGCACGGTAGGCGTTGTGGCGACAGCGCCACACCTGATAGCCGTAGCCTTGTACCCAGTCGCTCGTCATAAGCTCCTCTTCGGTTGGTATATATTCAATACTATTGGGCGTACCCTGCACCGACGATATATGTCGCTGCGACATTGCGTCTATCCATTCGGCGGGCACAATTTGTTTGCCGTTCCATTCGCCGTGATTGAGCATCAGCTGTCCGGCCTTGGCGAGGTCTTCGGTCTTGAGCATAAGTCCCCACCCGCCGGTATTTACACCTTCGGGGCTTTCGGCCCAGACAGCGCCTTCGATGCCGAGCGGCTCAAAAAGGCGCGGAGTCAGATAGTCGATAAGTTTCTTACCTGTACGGGCCTGAACTGCGGCCGAAAGCATATATGTGCCCATGCTGCTGTAGCTGAACACCGTTCCCGGCTCGTATTCTACAGGGTAGCTAAGATATTGGCGCACCCAGCTCATTGTCGAATCTTCTTCTGTCAGTCGCATGATATCCGTATACAGATTCGGACCTGACGCGTGTCCCGCCGACATAGTCAGCAGATCCTCAACCGTCACTGCGGCCAAATTGTCGCTGACACTGTCCGGGAGGTAGTCGGGAAAGATATCGACGATTTTCTCGTCGATGCGAAGAAGACTGTCGTCGATAGCCATGCCGACAGCCAGCGACGTGAAAGTCTTGCTGACCGAATACAGCACATGCAGCGAGTCTGGATGTCCGCCGTTGCGCCAGTCTTCGTAGATGACTTGGCCGTCCTTGACAACCATCACGCTGTGCAGGTCGACACTGTCGGCTGCCGCCTGCTGCCACAGGCTATCCATAGCCGCAAGCATAGTTTCTGTCGTTTCGGCTCGCGGCAACGATGTGTCGTTTTGTGCCTCGTTCTTGCCGCCGCATCCTGTGGCTGACACAGCCACTATCGCTCCTGTGAGGAGCACACAAGCAGGTTTCAAAATTCTCTTTAGCATGCTTTTATAAAATAAATTCCGGCATCGTGACGCGAAACCGGAACAATATGATGGAAAGTGATAATGATGAGTGGGCGCTGAGGGATTCGAACCCCCGACCCTCTGCTTGTAAGGCAGACGCTCTGAACCAGCTGAGCTAAGCGCCCGTTCTCGCCGAAAGCGATGCAAAGGTACGACTATTTTTTTATTCTCCAAAAATTTTTCCCGCTTATTTTGCTCTTCGATTTGAAATCTTCAATGAAGTTTTGTGAGTATAGCGTCAGGATTCTGATGCATCCGGCTGAATGCGACAATCTTCTTGCCAAGATCCTTGATTGAGCCGCCGATAAAGTAGACGGTATCGTCTATTATCAGAAACCGGTCATGCACATTCGTGCAATGTCTTACTTCTATACGGGGATATTGAGCATTATGTCGGCTAAGGTCATTGTTTATTTGAGAATGGCGTGGATCTGTATAGATTATTGCTGACACGCCGTCCTTACGCTTTGTCAGGACTTTCAGTATTCGGTCATCAACATAGTTGTCAATCAGCACAATTCTACTTATTGCCTTCCTGATTAAATCTGAAATCAGCGAATAGGCGTCAAATATCTGCCCCTCGAAGAAGAACCCTTCAATTGGCTCTGAGTCCTTCTCGTCGAGCCGCGACAGCACCTCTTCAAATTTTTTATCATGCTCAGATAGATGGCGATTGACAAGTAAGTAATTATGCTCTATGGTTTCAAGCCTTTTGAACATATGCGCATTACTCATCAGGAAACTACGCATGGCAGTAAACGCCCTCATAATGCAGACATTAACCTCAATAGCTGTGTCTGATTTTAATACACTGCTTAACATAGCCACGCCGTTTTCGGTAAAAGCAAATGGGCTATAACGATTACCTCCTCTTTCTCCATCTTTGTTTGAGGTCGCAATTTGCGACCTCAAACTTAAAGCCTCATCTTTAGTTAGTTCAAACATGAAATCAGATGGGAAACGATTTATATTTCGTTTTACCTGTTCTTTCAGACGTTTCGTTTCCACTCCATACAAGCGGGCCAAGTCGCTGTCAAGCAT
>JAGAOW010000041.1 GCA_017889945.1 Muribaculaceae bacterium | reverse complement strand
CTGTCAAAAACGACGAAATCCTTTCTTCCCGCGATGTCCGAGTCGAGGAGACCGACGCGCTCTTTCGATATTCCGGTGGAGATGCCCGTAAACTGCTCAATATCCTCGACCTTATAGAGCAGTCGGCTGCTCATGGCGAACCATTGGTAATAAACGACCGCACCATAACCGACCGTTTGCAGCAGAATCCCCAGGCTTATGATAAAAACGGGGAGATGCACTACGACATAATTTCGGCATTTATCAAAAGCGTCCGAGGCAGTGACCCGGATGCGGCTCTGTATTGGCTTGCACGCATGATTGCCGGTGGCGAAGATCCGCAGTTCATCGCTCGCCGTCTTGTCATTCTTGCCGCTGAGGACATTGGCCTTGCCAACCCGAATGCTCTCCTTCTGGCCAACGCTACTTTCGATGCAATATCAAAAATCGGTATGCCCGAAGGTCGCATTCCTCTTGCCGAGTGTACGGTTTATCTCGCTACGTCGGCCAAGAGCAATTCGGCATATATGGGCATAGCCGCCGCTCTCGAAGAAGTAGAGCGTTCAGGCAATCAGCCTGTTCCGCTTCACATCCGCAATGCTCCCACTTCTCTGATGAAAGAACTCGGTTATGGCACCAACTACAAATATGCCCATGATTATCCGGGCAATTTTGTCCGTCAGCAGTTCTTGCCCGACTCACTGCAGGGCAAGCGTTTTTGGAATCCGTGCGACAATCAGTCCGAAAACGTCCTCGCCCGTCGTCAGTACGACCGCTGGTTTGCCCCCGGAAAAGATTCTTCCGACAAATAGAGCCGATATGTCAGCAAGCGTCAGTCACTTCTTTCCGATTGACCGACTTTTGGCGGCATTTTGCGATTGGTGCATATTTTTATGATGGTTTTCCATAGATTTTTCTTAATTTTGTCATTGCTATAATTTTAAACGTTTTTTCAAATATCTTTTGATATAAATTTTCCGGACGTATGCTTAAAAGATTTTTCATATCCATGCTTGGCACAATCGCAGGTCTTTGGATTGCTGTCATTCTTTTGGTTTTGGGCATTGCTGTTGCCGTGGGCATGGCTATAGGCTCGGACGAAGCTGCAAATAAAATCGACAATCATTCGATTTTGAGTCTTAAACTGAAAGGAACTATCGCGGAGCGTGCTGACAATCAGGATTTCATGAGCTTTGTCCAAAATATAGACAACGACAGCCCGACTCTGTGCGACATGCTGACTGCCATCAGACTTGCTGCCACGGATAAGAAAATCGATGGCATATTCATCGATGCCGCCGGCTCGTCCATGGGCGTGGCTTCGCGTCAGGAACTCGTCGAGGCTCTTGCTCAGTTCAAGCAGTCGGGCAAATGGGTTTATGCTTATGCCGACTATTATGCACAGGGCGATTATCTTGTTTCCTCAGTCGCCGACAAAGTTTTCCTTAACCCAGTCGGCAACGTTGACATTCGTGGCATTGGCATGATGACGCCTTTCTTTACCGGTTTGCTCGATAAGCTCGGCGTAAAAGTTCAGGTTGTTAAAGTCGGAACATACAAAAGCGCCGTCGAACCTTTCATTCTTACTTCGATGAGTGAGGCTGCCCGCCTTCAGAATAAAGTTTATATCGACACTATTTGGAATTATTATACGTCTACTATAGCCGAGAACCGCGGAGTTTCGCCGGCCGATGTTACTGCTTGGGCCGATAGCCTGACTTTCGCTTGGACGGCCGAACATGATGTCGACAGCCGCATCGTGACTGAGACTGCCTACCGTCGCAATGTCGAAAAGATGCTTCGCGATCTTACCGATGTGTCCGAAGATGACGAATTGCCATTGGTCACTCCGGCCGACTATCTGTCAGCCCGTAATAATAAGCTGGCATCAGCTTCCCGCGACCATGTCGCCGTGCTCTACGCCTTTGGAGATATTGTCGACTCCGGCGAAGGCGGCATTGCGTCCGACGTCATGGTGCCTCAGATTATCGACCTTGCCGATGACGACTATGTCAAGGCTCTCGTGCTGCGCGTCAACTCCGGCGGCGGAAGCGCTTTTGCCTCTGAACAGATTTGGGAAGCCCTCGAATATTTCAAATCGACCGGCAAACCCTTCTACGTCTCTATGGGCGACTTCGCAGCTTCGGGCGGATATTATATCAGCTGCGGTGCTGACCGCATCTTCGCCGACGCAACAACTCTTACCGGTTCGATTGGCGTATTCGGCATGATACCAGATTTCAGCGGATTGATTACCGGCAAACTCGGCATCACATACTCTACAGTCGCTTCAGGCCCTAATGCCACATTTATGACTCTGACTCAGCCTATGACTCCCTCGCAACTGGCTTCGATGCAGCGTTATGTAGAGGATACATACGACATCTTTACCTCTCGCGTTGCCGACGGCCGCCACATGTCGGTCGACTCGGTCAAAGCTATAGCCGAAGGTCGTGTTTGGGTTGGTTCGTCTGCCCTCGGATTGGGTCTTGTCGATGAGCATGGCGGTCTTGATGCCACAGTAAAAGCGATTGCCGAAAAAGTCGGACTTGAGGCTGACCGCTATGTCAACTATCCTGATGTCAAGACCGATTTCATCGAACGCCTGTTTGAGGAGACATCGCGTCTTCAGGCTTCGAAAGGTATTATTCTCGATGCTGAGACTCTCAGACATATCACTGTCGTTAATCGTCTTCGCGACATGAACCCGATTCAGGCACGAATGCCCGAAATAGAACTGTATTAATCACGATGTATCTGCGCGCGATAATATCCAAAGTCATACTGTTGCCATGTTCGAAAATCTATGGCGCAGTGACTTATGTGCGCAATAAAATGTTTGACTGGGGCATTCTGAAGCAGTGTGAGTTCGATGTGCCCGTGGTCGTTGTCGGCAACCTCACTGTCGGCGGAACGGGTAAGACTCCTCATGTCGAGACAATTGTCGAAGCCATGCGCCACAGCCATCATGTCGCTGTGCTCAGTCGGGGCTACAAACGCTCGACCAAAGGATTTGTTCTCGCAAATCAGCGTTCAACTCCGCGCGACATAGGCGACGAGGCATATCAGATTTACCATAAATTTAACGGTCAGGTCCATATGGCCGTATGCGAAAACCGCGTCCGAGGCATCGAAGAACTGCTTCGTATCGACCAGGCTATCAACCTGATTATCCTCGATGATGCTTTCCAGCATCGCTATGTCAAGCCGAGTGTCGCGATACTGATAACCGAATACGGCCGCCCTGTCTATGCCGATAAACTCTTGCCTTACGGACGTTTGCGAGAGTCGGTCAGAGGCATGCACCGTGCCGATATCGTCATCACGACAAAGTGTCCCGACGACATCAAGGACATCGATTTCCGCATCGTCAGCAAGCATCTTGAGCTCTTCCCTTATCAGAAACTCTTCTTTTCGCGCTACGCCTATCAGGGTTTGGTGCCGATTTTCCCCGACGCGGTCCGCTCCGTTCCCTTCCTCGACTGGATGAGTCAGAATGACACCATCCTTGCAGTCGCAGGCATAGGCAATCCGCGCCCTTTCATCCGCTATCTTAAAAGTTTCCTCCCGCGCGTGAAGGTCAACGTATTCCCTGACCATCACAGCTATACACGCAAGGACATCGACCTGATACGCAACCGCTACAACTCGATGAAGGGCGAAAATCGCATCATCGTCACAACCGAGAAAGATGCCGTGCGTCTCGAGTGCAATCCTTATTTTCCCCATGAGCTCAAGGCAGTGACTTTCTATCTGCCCATCAAGGTCGAATTTGTCAATCGCCATACTACCGACGATTTTGCCGATTCAATCCGCGAACTTATCAGAAAGCATTAGCGGCACACTCTCAAAAAACTATTTGCCGCTGCATTTCGTTAATCATAACTATCATAAATTCATTTAGACCCATGTTAGAAAAAATCAAACAAACAGCCGATTTCCTGCGTAATAAAGTCAGCGACATGCCTCGCACCGCTATCATCCTCGGAACAGGACTTGGAGACCTGGTCGACCATATTATCGACAAGCAGTTTATTGCATATAAGGATATTCCCAATTTCCCCGTCTCTACAGTCGAAGGACACAGCGGCAATCTTATTTTCGGCACACTTGGCGGAAAGCGTGTTATGGCCATGCAAGGCCGTTTCCACTATTACGAAGGCTACGACATGAAACAGGTCACATTCCCTGTTCGCGTCATGCAGCTGCTCGGAATTGAGACTCTCTTTGTCAGCAACGCCGCAGGCGGCATGAACAAAGAGTTCCGTGTCGGCGACGTTATGGTTATTACCGACCATATCAACCTTTTCCCCGAGAATCCGCTCCGCGGCAAGAATTTCAACGAACTCGGCCCGCGTTTCCCGGCTATGACCGAAGCTTACAACAAAAAACTTGTCGCTCTTGCTGATACTATCGCTCAGGAGCAGAACCTCCGTCTGATGCACGGTGTATATGTCGGCACACCTGGTCCGACATTCGAAACTCCGGCCGAATATGAATATTTCCGCGTTATCGGCGGCGATGCTGTCGGCAGGTCGACTGTCCCCGAAGTCATTGTCGCCAATCACGGCGGTATGCGCGTCTTCGGCATTTCTGTGATTACCGACCTCGGCGGTAAGGATATTACCGAAGTTCCGACCCACGAAGAAGTGCAGAAAGCGGCCGTAAAGGCTCAGCCCACTGTCGTCGCACTTATCAAGGAAATGGTTGCGCGTTCTTAACGCGGTAGCGCTTTCATAAATCTTTGAATGTAATGGCTACTGAAATTTCATCTCTTGGAGAATTCGGTCTTATCGACCGACTTACCAAGGATTTGCCACTCAAAAACGAAGCCTCGGTCCGCGGGGTGGGCGATGATGCTGCCGTACTCGACTATCCGTCGACCAAAGTGCTTGTCACTACCGATCTCCTTCTCGAAAACGTCCATTTCGATCTGACCTACGTTCCGCTCAAGCATCTCGGCTAAAAGGCGGCGGTTGTCAATTTTTCCGACATCTACGCGATGAACGGCACACCGCGCCAGATTACCGTTTCGCTCGGCATATCCAAACGCTTTACGGTCGAGCATATCGAAGAACTCTATTCCGGCATCCGTCTCGCATGTGAGATATATGGAGTTGACCTTGTCGGCGGCGATACTTCGGCCTCTCATCAGGGTCTGGTCATATCCATTACCTGCATCGGCGACGCTCCCGAAGATAAAGTCGTCTATCGCAACGGTGCTCGCGACACAGACCTCATCTGTGTCAGTGGCGACCTCGGTGCCGCTTACATGGGTCTTCAGTTGCTCGAGCGCGAGAAAGTCGCATCGGCAGGCCGCAAAGATTTCGAGCCCGAGTTCGGAGGAAAGGAATATATTATCGAACGTCAGCTCAAACCCGAAGCCCGTAAGGACATAATTGCCGAGTTGGCCGAGGCCGGTGTCAAGCCGACGGCTATGATGGATGTCAGCGACGGTCTTTCTTCAGAGTTGATTCATATCTGCCGACAGAGCGATTGCGGTTGCCGAATCTACGAAGACCGTATTCCCATCGACTACCAGACTGCGATGATGGCCGAAGAGCTCAACATGAATCTTGTTACAGCCGCGCTCAATGGCGGCGAAGACTACGAACTTCTCTTCACTGTCCCTCTGACCGACCATGAGAAAGTCGAGAAGATGCCCGGTGTGCGTGTCATAGGCTACATTACCAAACCTGAGCTCGGCTGTGCGATGATTACACGCGACGACACCGAGATACCCCTCCGCGCTCAGGGTTGGAATCCTCTTGCCGAATCCTGATTTCATCAGCCCGACATCATCACAACTCTATAATAACGACAAAGGCCACGCGAATTCGCGTGGCCTTTGTCGTTATTATAGAGT
>JAGAOW010000040.1 GCA_017889945.1 Muribaculaceae bacterium | reverse complement strand
TGTATATATAATAAAGTGTGTCCGTCACGGCGATGAACGCGGATATTTCAGCGAGACCTTCCGCAAGGATGAGTTTGAAATAGTCGTCGGCGCGGTTGATTTCGTGCAGGAAAACGAGTCGATGTCGCGTCGGGGCGTTGTGCGCGGACTCCACTATCAGGCCGGCGACAAAGCCCAGGCCAAGCTCGTCAGAGTGACGCACGGCAGGGTGGTCGATGTGGCAGTCGATCTGCGCCGAAATTCGACTACATACGGACGTCACATTGCGGTCGAACTTTCGGAGGAAAACGGTCTGGCGCTGTATGTGCCGCGGGGCTTTGCTCACGGGTTTATGGTGCTGAGCGAGACCGCACGCTTCGAATATAAGGTCGACAATTATTATTGCCCGGCGGCAGAGCGCTGCATACGCTTCGACGACCCCGAACTGGCGATAGAAATGCAGCTCCCGGCATCGGAAGCCATTTTCTCGGAAAAAGACCGCCGGGGTGTAAGCTTTGCCGAAGCTGAGAAATTCTGACCGTGCGTTATGGCGGATTTGAAGACATATGATATTGTCGATTTTGCCGTCCTTGGCGAAATGCGCCGTTATTTCTATGCGCATGGCGAGAAACGCATTTTGAAAAAGGGGGAGTTTTTTTGCAGGATGGAGTGGCCAGCGAATGAAATCGGCCTTGTCACGGACGGTGTGTTCGGCTTTTCACGGCCCGACTATAGAGGTCATCCCCAAATATTGACATTGGCCTCCAAGGGAGAGCTTGTCGGCGCGGTCATATCGTTGCGACCGACGAAATTGTCGGGTTTTGACGTGAGAGCGTTAAGTCGGGCGGAAGTGTTGTCGCTGCCGATGGCTAAAATGTTTGATGATATTGAAACGCAACATCCCGGGTTCAGGCTAATGTTTACAGATGCCATCGCGTACGGGTTTATGATGAGAGGAATTACATTCCGGTGTGCGTCGGCAGAGGAACGTTACAACGAACTTCGTGTCCGTATCCCTGACATTTGTACCCGTATTCCGATGTCGTCAATCGCGTCGTATCTTGGCATCAGCCGGGAGGCATTTGCAAGGATGCGCGGAAAACTCTCAAAAAAATCATAAGAATCGGGGGAAGTGTGATTTAGGTCACGGTTTTGGAGATGTCAGTGTATTATATTTGCATTTCCATGACAATTAATAATATTCAAAGCTGTTCCAAAACATTCTGTTATGAAAACGATTAGTTCACTTTTGCTCCTGTGTGTTATGGCTTTATTCGGAACTATTTCGATGAGAGCCGATGAAAAAGACGATTACAAACTGTTTGCAGACGAAATCAGATCCGCAGTCTATGCAATGGATTTGCCCGAGTTTGAGATAAAAGAAATCCCGGAAAAATATGACAATGAGTCGGCTGTCTTTGTGGCTATCTATCATGAGCTTAATGCAAGCAAAAAGACAGGTTTCGGCCGATTGCCCGGAACATTGAGATTCTCTGCAAAAGCGCGAGTCGAAGGCGGAGAGTTATGCAGAATGTTAATTCACATCAATGACAAAGTTGCGCTTGAAAAATTCTCGGAATTTGATTTTGCAACTGACATAAAAAAGAAAATGTCGAATGCCCATCGCAAACAGCGTCATGTAATGGGAGTCAGGGTAATCAAATCAGACGGGAAGCAAATCACAGTTAATACGGATGATTTTGTAGAGATTGAAGACGGCAAGGACAAACGAAACAAACTCGCGGTGCCTGGCCTCGAGGTCGGAGACAATATCGATGTGTTTTTTTACACCGAACACAGATTGCAAAATGTGCATCTTGAGCCAATGACATATTATCTGAGAGATATTTATCCGATAATGAACTATCGCATTCATGCTGTAGTAGATGACAATCTTACGACTCAATATCGAACGCTCAACGGGGCACCCGACTTCAGGGTCGGACGCGATGAAGATAAGAATTATGTGCTTGATATTGAATTGAAAGATATTCCTGCCGAAGCGCGTAAGTGGTATAGCAGTATAGAACAGTCGCCAATAGTAAAAATGTATGTATATAACCGTCGCTCGGATGCCTATACGCCACCAAGTGCGAGAAAAGACGGATTGCAGCAAAACCCCGAAGTTGCGAAAATCAAAGATGATGTATGGTTCGGGCGCAGTATGTTTATTGAGTATAACAGCGGCCCTTTGTCGCTAAAAGGCAAACTTAAAAACGGCCCAAAAGCATATAAGAATATTCGCAAACAGTTTAAGGATGGTAAGATAGACACGGTCGCTATGGCTGATTATCTTTACAATCTGTTGACATTTGCATACTATGTGTCGGACGCAAATCTTTATCCGCTCAGATTTGATGTCGAATTTGGAAACCTTCTTGACGGGGTGACCAAAAAGCTGTATACGACTGTACTTACAACGGATGCGGATGAAGAGGATGTATCAGAGCTGGCATCGATGTTCAATGCAGTGACAGGGGCGAAGCTTGTCGGCGGCCAACGATATTATCTGCCTCCAATGGCAATAATGTCTCCGTCGGAGTTGCATCCTGATTATATCGGACGCCGGGCTCAGGTATACTTTGATTATGACTACAGGCATAAACATCATCCGGAATGTGACAGCGTTTATTTTTATCTTCCGGAAAGCACGTCGTCGGACAACCGCAATGTCAGTGAGGTTAAAGTGAAAGTCGACGGAATAGACCTGAAAGTCGACAGGAGGGAATCGTGTATTGGCTCGACGAAAATTCCGGTTCAAGGTTTGTTGTCCGAAGAAGATGTCGTCAATGCGTATCTCTGCTATCTTAACAGGGACGGAGTGGAAATCGAATTGCAGGGAGGCAGAAAGAAAGCTGATGACCGGTCGGAAAAATATGTTACGGAGCGAAGCCTACAACAAGATGCATTTAAAGAAGAGGTCGAAGACGTTCATAGCGGATTGCCGATTGAATTTGAGAGTGGGAAGATTGTTCAGGTGGGTGTCGACCCTGCATCTCCGGAGCTTGTATATAATGTGAAATATAAAATTGCCGACCTATTGAAGACGGCAGGCAAAAATATGATCTTTTCTGTGGGAAAATTGCTTGGCGGTCAAAACGAATTGCTCGAATCTGACAGGTCAAGGACAGATGATGTGATAATGGTGGCACCGCGTGAGTTTATTACGAAAATTGATATTGAACTTCCGACCGGCTATCAAATTTCAGAAAAAACGCTTAATGACCTAAAACGAAATGTCGAAAATGCTTCCGGCCTTTTTGCTGTCGAACCGAGTGTGGAAAACGGTCACTTGCATGTTGATATAACAAAACGATATAACCATAAGCGAGAATCGGCTTCGGCATGGAAAGACCTTGTG
Source organism: Muribaculaceae bacterium (assembly GCA_017889945.1). GTDB lineage: Bacteria > Bacteroidota > Bacteroidia > Bacteroidales > Muribaculaceae > CAG-873. The sequence continues at coordinate 1,627 of JAGAOW010000040.1, read as the reverse complement.
GAAATCATTGACGCGGCCGCTGAATGGCAGGCAGCAACATGTTTGCTTGAAAAACAATGATACGGCCGCTGAATGGCAGGTATGCTTTGATTATTGAATCCGATAGCAAATTGTTATGTGTTGAGTGGATTTATAAGATTCTTTTTGGGAGATAGCCAGTCTGTTATGCTTATATATGTAAACGATGCCTTAATGTAGGGCTATAAAAACTTTTGCTATGGAATTGAAGTTTGCGTTATGCGGTCTGTTGACAGCAATGGCGATGACGGCAGGCGCCAGTCAGCCGGAGAATGTTGTGATTGCGGATGCTGAAGAAGTTTATACCTTTGTCGGGGGGGCTGAATTTTTGATGGTCAAAACAGTCGAAAAAGCTAAATATGAAGCGACGAGACATTCGGAGACGATTTATCCCCATACATATTATAATAATAAGATAAATCTCGACAAGGTGTCGGGTGGCAAAGCGGAGTACCGCAGTGTCAATGACCCGAATATTTTTCATGACGATGACCATATATGCGTATTTGAGGCTGAGCTGAAAGGAAAGGGTGCGACGGCTAAATCGGAATTTCGACGGACTTATACGGATGTCGCCCATTTTACAGTGGTGCCGCTCGGCAGTGTCTATCCGGTCAGGAACAAACTTGTGAAAATAGAAATTCCGGCGTCGTGTCCGGGTATAGATGTCGTTGGAATGAATTTGCCCGCCGAGGTTGTCGTGCGCAACGATATGACGAATCCTAACGGGTCGCGGACGATTATGTTCACTGTCAGCGGCATGGCCGGGCAGAACCGCGATACAGGCGCGCCGTCGGCTTTGGCAAGAAGTCCGTATCTGCTTATAAAAGGTTGTTTTAAAGATCTTGCGGCGTTGGCGCGCTTTCATGAGGAAAAGCTTGATGTAGATACATCGATTCCAAATCTGGATCAATTGCTTGGCGAGATTGTAGAAGACGAGGATTCGAAAGAAGTCAAGATTTCGAAAATATATAAATATGTACAACAAAAAATAAGATATGTCGCTTTCGAGGAAGGCGAGGCGGGTTACAGGCCCGATGCACCGGCTGAGGTGTTGCGTAAGCACTATGGCGATTGCAAGGGTATGGCGCTATTGCTCGCCACAATGCTCAAAGGAGTAGACATAGAAGCGTATGTGTCTGCGGTCGGCACACGCAAGATACCGTTTAAAATCGCGGAATTTCCATCGCTTGTCGCTACAAATCATATGATTTGTATTGTCCCGGCCGACGGGGACACGTTGTTTCTCGACGCGACAAACAAATATATAGCGGCGCATGATATACCGTTTGGCATACAGGGCAAGGATGCGATGCTGTTTAAAGACGGCGGTTTTGAAATGGTCGAAATACCGATGCGAGAGCCTGATATGTCGTCGGACGAAACCGAGTGTGAATATGTTATTGAAGACGGCCGGCTTTCGGGCAAGCTTGTGCGCCGTTTCAAGGGCGATATGCTCGAAATGTTTAAATATGAGGTCGATCAGCTTTCGACGCCATATAAAAATGATGTTATAGCCAAGGGTATAGGTCCGCGGTCGAACGTTAAAGTTGACCGGGAGAGTCTGACAGGGCGGTTTGTCAGTGACGGAGTCTATGAGCTGACGGCC
>JAGAOW010000039.1 GCA_017889945.1 Muribaculaceae bacterium | reverse complement strand
GGTTAAATCCTGTGATTTCAACTGTGCCTCCGCTACCAATATGGGAAATTATTCTATATCGGAATAATCCACTTTCAAACCAATGGTCTGCATTTGCAGACGCAAAAGCAATGACACTTAAAACTATAGCAATAATAAATTTACGCATCTGAATTCTGCTATCTGTTTGGTTTATTATTGTTTGCAAATGTTCGGCAAAATAATATCGCTTGGCTGTGCAGCTGATTAATCGATTAATGAATATACGAGCTGGAGGTCGTCGAGGTACATGACGGAGGGGCCGCCGGTAAAGTAGTCACCGTAGCGGGAGGCGGTGCAGGTAAGAACGATGTTGACTGCTTTGGCATCTTTGCGGACGTATTCGAGCGGTATCTCAAACTCGATCATGCCGTCGCCGGCTGTAGCTTCGGTCCAAATCTTCTCGCCGTAGGCTATTACTCCGGGGTCGTCCTTATTGAACAGCTGTTTGGTTTTGGTGTTGACAATCACGGGCCAGCCGGGATAGTCTTCGCTCGGATTCTGCTGTTGGTCGTCGAGGATGGCGATGTAGATCATGCCCTCGTCCATTTCTCCCTTAGGCTTTGCGGATGTGCTTGAGTGGGTTACGGCCTGAGGTATGTATTTGACATAACCTTTGAGCGCTTTGGGGCGCGAGGCAAAGGGCCGTCCCCAGCCCAACAGGCCGTCAGTGACCAAGGTTGCAAGATATTTGCCGATGAAGACGTTGCCGGCGGCAAATTTGCCGAAAATGCTGATGCCGACAAATTGCGACTGGAGTCTTATCGAATATTCGCCTGAGTGTTTGATGTCAGAAGCCGCAGTGGTCACGTTTTTGTTCAAAGTTATCGAACCGTGATTGCCGCTGTCCCAGAATAGCTCCTCTCTGTCGCCACCAATCAGTACTACATTCTTTTCGCCCGTCGACCACTTCTCGAAACCTGCGTTAGGCAACTGAAGGGCGGCTTCGGTTGTGAAAGTCAGGGGTTTGGTCGCGAAATCGCCGTTGTCGGCTGTGGCATAATATTCATATTCAGCTCCAGGCTCGAGCGCGGTCAGCTGTGCGGTCAGTTTTGAGCCTGAGACAAGCGGCTGAACAGCAATCCACTCTTCGCTCCCTACCCTGCGGTAGCGGAAGGAGACATCCGATAAGCCGTCGCGCAGGGCAGTGGCCGAAAGAGTCGCCGAAGTCGCCCAGACATCGGCCGGCATGATTTCGTCAAGACGCAGAGGCTCGCCGGAAACGCGGATGTTAAACGTAAGATTTGTAAGGCGGTCTTGGCCGTCGGTCACAGCAAATACGAGTGCATATGCTCCGTCTGTCAGACGCGATGTGAATTCCTCTTCTAAGTTGATTCTGAGCGAAGAGGTATTCTCGGCAGAATCAAAGGTGTAGACCGTGTTTATGCCGGCCTGACTGATACTTTCGAGAAGAGCGTCGTCGGCCGAGATGAAATCGACCCGGTTAAAATCGTTGTCCTCAGAGTCTTTGACGCCGAGCAGCGCACTTAGACCCTCGAGATGCAATGTGGCCGACTTGATTGAAGAGGATGCGGAAACGAGCAGCGAACGTCGGCCTATCTCGCCGGCTTTGACCACGAATTCCTCGCCGGGATTGAAGCCTATGCCCTGAATTACAGGCGGAAGTTCGATCATGACTTCGTCGTAGATTTTCTCTTCACTCATGTCGACTTCAATATCCATCGACGCGCCGCCGGTCAGCGGACGATTGTAGACGACGTTAAGGATATATTTTGTCGCGGGGCGGGCCTTTTTGATTTCGCCCGAACGAGTGATTTTCTCGCCGGCTGTGGTAGTGGCGCTGAAAGTCCAGACAAGATTCTTGTCGTAGGACGGCATCATGAAATAGCCTGTGCGCGAGTCGCCGCCTACGAAGGTCAGGCTGCCTTTCTTGTGGCCGACCGACATGCTGTAGTCAGTGAAAATTTCGGATATGGTCTCGGCATATTTGACTTCGACGAGCGAATTGGCAATCTTGCAGGGAACAGTGACCTGACTTGTCTCGCCCGCACGGATTTCAAACGACTGCGAGCCTTTGAACCAACACTTGTCGAATGATGCAGAAACAGAATCGCCGGCCCATGCCTCAGCGAGATAGCTGTCGGAGACGAGCCATTCCTCAGCGGGAATTTGAGACTCGCCGCTATACTTGCGGACAGGGCCTTTTGAGTTTGAAATCCACAGTATCAGGCTCTCTTTGAGCTGCTGCTCATCGTCGGCGGCGCGAGAACCGACAGTGTTGACCTCGGTTTTAATCTCCGGGCGGATAAGCAGTCGCCCTTGACCGACGCTTTCCAACCGGCCGTCGTCATTGCAGGCCGTCACGCCGAGCATAAAGACAGCGACGCCGGATAAGAATACAAATCTATTCATCGCTATGCCTTATGATTTAAATGTGAGATTGAATATCTGCTGATTACCCTTTTCATCTTTGAGCGTGATGCGGAATGTATGGGTCTCGTCAGGGAATATGTTCAGCAACGGAACGAACTCAGTGATGTCGAAAAGCACTTCGGTCTGACCGATAACCTGATTGCCTACAGGGAAATGGAAGCTCTCTTTGAGCGCATCTTCGAGCGCACCCGGCTCGGCGAGGTCAAATGAAGCCGAAAGGCCCACACTCTCAAGCATCTCGGCGTTGAGCGACTGCGAGACAATCTCGACGATGAGATTGGTCAACGGATTTTCAGATTTGAAAACTACTTTATATTCGACGCCCTCACGGGGGATGTTGACGCCGTCGAAGTCGATAGTCTCGCTTGTGGCAGAGAAGAGGTCGGCGGGGGTGGGATCGTCAGGGTCTTCCTGACCGGGGCGGTCGTCGCCGGGGAGATTGTCTTCGCCGACGTTGACATTGCCGTCCTTGTCGACATCATCGACATCAGTGTCGATGGTAATATCCTCCCCGGGGTTGATCGCGCCGGGATTTTCGGGCAGACCCTTAATTTTGAATGTAATGATGCGATGGTGGCCGGCCTTCACATCGGTAAGCTCTTTGCGGAGCGAGACGCGGCTGCCGTTGATAGTGCCGTCGAAGACGGCGATCAGCGTTGTCGAGCCTTCGATAGCCTGGAAATAGCCCGAGCGGGTTTCGTCCTTCTTGAAAGTCAGCTCGCCGGTGTCGTTGGCGCGGACTTTGACCTCGACATCGTCGCCGAGCAGAGGAAGAAGGTTTGCGGCATAACGGATTGTGACTTTTATCGACGCGAACTTGCAGACAATAGTGCCGGCATCGGTAACCGAATTAGCCTTGACCGAAATCTGACCGCTGCCGGAGTAATAGGGATGGTCGAACTCGGCTTTCAACACTTCGTGCGACTCTACCAAAATAGTATAATCGCCGGCCTCGAGCGTCATCACTTCGGGGAGGGCGGCGTAGGCGGCCTGCTCGACGATTTCGTTTTTGTCGTTGATAATTTTGACAATGAAGCCGGCCACCTCGACTCCTTCTTTGGATTCGATTTCAGTCTCGGTGCTTTCGACATCGACACCGAAACGTGCAAACGAAAGTGTACCTTTGCCGGCGTCTTCTCCGCCGTAGTTGTGTTTGTCGTCGCATGCTGCGAAGCCCAGCGACAGAGCCAATATGGAAACGATTGTCAGTATCTTGCTTTTCATTTGTGTAAACTTCTATAGATTAATTCTAATTCGATATCATCGTCACAGCGCGAGGTCTGAGAGGTCAACGTCGATAATCTCAGACTCGACGTCATCGTCGAAAGCGACCTTGAGGACAGCACCGCCGACCTGACCCTCGTTGACATCGATAGTAATATGATAGTGACGGCGGGCCTCGGCGCTGAAAGTGGCAACGACGATGTCGCCGGCCGCGACGCCGTTTTTCTTTTCAATGCCGACTTTGACCGTAGTCTCTCCGGGCACGATATAGGCCGGACGCTGCTCGACATAATCGGCAGAGTAAACGAAAGTCGAAGCTTTGCCTGAAGCTGACACCACGTCGACATCGGCCCGCGAAAAATAGTTTTTGAACGCATCCGTATAATCGATGCTGACCATGGCCTGAGTGCGCACAGCCGTCAAGGAGACAGGGGTTGTGACAGCTTTGACTATCTTGACCTGCTTGGAGTCGTAGTAGGCCGCGACGCAATCGAAACCTTCGGCTTTAGAATCAGCATAAGCGACTTCGACTGTATAATCTCCGGCGGGAAACAGCTCCTTCGGGTCGAAATCATTAACGCTCGGCCATGTACGTCTGACAGAGCCATCGGCCGAAGTAAGCGTCATAGACAAATCGCTGACCGACACCGTTTCTTCGGCACGTGAGTCGATATCGGCCGTAAGTAGACCCGCATCGAGGGCCACAGCCGGAGCTATCATGCCGTCGGCGTCGCATCCGGGTGCGCTTTCGTCGCCGCATGAGGAGAAAGCGACAGCCCCCATGAGCAGAAAAAGCCCCGAAAACAATGTTTGCACTTTCATTTTAATGTAAGCTTGTATAAATGTGATAATTTAAGTAACTCTTAAAAATTAAACGTAATAAGTTTTTTACAAAGTAACTCCAAGATACTTTTATGAGTTACTTAAGAATTCAAATATAAGGATTTTACTGCAAACTTCGACAACATCAGCCTCAAAAGACAAAATATCAGCCAAAAAAGTCAATAAAAAACAGAAGCAGCCGGATAAACCGACCGCTTCCATCAAAAATTATGAAAAAGTATTATTATTCTTTGACACGCTCAACATAAGAACCGTCGCGGGTGTCGACGCGGACTTTGTCGCCGGTGTTGCAGAAGAGGGGCACACGGATTTCGGCGCCGGTCTCGAGCGTTGCGGGCTTGAGTGTGTTGGTGGCTGTATCGCCTTTGATGCCGGGTTCGGTATAAGTTATCTCAAGAGTAACCTTTATAGGCATTTCGGCATAAAGGACTGTATCGGTCGAAGCGTCGCTGACAACATCGAGGACGTCACCTTCTTTCATAAATGCAGCACCGGTCACGAGATCTTTGCTGATAGGAATTTGCTCGTATGTTTCCTGGTTCATGAAAATATCGTCGCCGCCTTCGGTGTAAAGGAACTGGTAGGGACGATGCTCAACGCGAACGTCTTCGAGCTTTTCGCCGATGTTGAAACGACGTTCGAGAACGCGTCCGTCAACAACGTTTTTGAGCTTTGTACGCATGAAAGTGTTACCCTTGCCGGGTTTTACATGGAGGAATTCTACGCAGAAATAGAGCTGGCCATCCAAGCGGATGCATGTGCCGTTTTTGATGTCTTGAGCGTTAATCATATATGTAATTTTATTGTTTTTGCTTAATACGGGCGCAAAGATAGCTTTTTTTGGCTAAATACACAAATAATAAGTTATTCACGGAAGTATATGCGATGGATGCGCGGGGAGACGGACGAGATAATTTCGTAGGGGATGGTGCCGAGAATTTCGGCAAGGGCCTCGACCGAGGCCTCCGGTCCGAAGATTTCGACATGGTCGCCTACCTCGGCCGAGGCGTCGGTAACGTCAATCATGCACTGGTCCATACAGATGTTGCCGACCGTCGGGCATTTGCAGCCATTGACGACAAACGCCGCGTTGCCGCAGCCGAAGTGGCGGTCGATGCCGTCGGCATAGCCGATCGGGATTGTGGCGATGACCGACGGGCGGTGGAGAACTCCGCGGCGCGAATAGCCCACGGTTGTACCTGCGGGCCAATGTTTTATCGAGACTATGGTCGAGCTCAGGCGGGCAACCGTGCGGAGTTTGACCTTAGTCGCCTCGGGCGGCAGCGGACTGATGCCGTAGAGGCCGATGCCGAGACGCACCATGTCGTACTGGCGCTCGGGATAGCGCATGATGCCGGCCGTGTTGAGTATATGGCGTTTGAACGGATAGTCGAGAGCGGCAGCGATGGCCGCAGTCATGCGCTCGAAAGCTTCAAACTGCGACTCGGTGTATGCGTCCTGGTCGAGGCAGTCGGCCGTGGCAAGATGCGAGAAAACGCTCGACACACGGACGCGGTCAGTGGCGCGGAGCGTTGCGACAAGTTCGTCAATCTCGTTGTCGATGAAGCCGACGCGGTGCATGCCCGTGTCTAACTTTATATGCACGGGATAGGCTGTGCGGCCATAACGCGCGGCCTCGTCGATGAGGAGGCGGAGTTCGCGCGCCGAGAACACGGCCGGCTCGAGACCGTTGGCAAAGAGAGCCTGATAGTTGGTGGTTATCGGGTTGAGGACGAGGATGGGCATAGTGATGCCGGCACGGCGCAGGGCGACGCCTTCTTCGATGACGGCGACGGCGAGAGAGGCCGCACCCTGGCTCTGAAGCGTCTTTGAGAGTTCGAGCGCACCTGTGCCGTAGCCCGAAGCCTTGACCATGGCTATGATGCCGGTCTGCGGACGCAGCAGACGGCGATAGGTGTTGAAATTGTCGACCACAGCGTCAAGATTGACTTCGAGTATCGACTGATGGCGCGGACTTTCGAGCAGACGGCGTATATCGTCGAAGCGCATCGACGACTGACCTTTGATGAGTATCAGTTCGCTGTCGAAATCGGAGATGTCGTAGCGCTCGAGAAAAGCTTCGGTCGAAGGCATGAACTCTGAAGCCACAAGCGGATCGAAGACTCCGGCGCAGGCGCATATTTCGCGTCCGACGCCGATGACGCGGTCGACACCGGCCAGCCGGACCAGCGAAGCTACATGGCCGTAGAGGGCGTTGAGGTCGCAGCCGTCGCGGTGGATAAGGTCGCCGATTATGAGGGTGTTGCGACGCGAGGCTGTGCGTCGGCGACTCATAAAGTCGAGAGCCGCGCGGAGCGAGTCGACATCGGCTGTGAATTCGTCGTATATCATCAGGCAGTCGTTGACGCCGTCGTGGACATCAAGGCGCGTCGACACCTCGGATATGCCGTCGAGAAGCGACGGGTCTTCGCCCAGATCTTCGAGCACACGCGCCGCTACGGCACGGTTGTCGTTGCCCTCCACCACGAGCGGACAATGCTCGAATAGTATGCGTTTCTCGGCCGTTTTTTCTTCCTTTGAGGCAAAACCGGCCGCATGTTCGTCGGTAATCTCAGTGAGCACACCGACTGTCGGCCTTATCATCGCCTCAAGGGCCTGCATCTGCCCGCTGCGGTCGACGCCTGCCTCAAAAATAGCGACATCCGCATCTGCCGTTAGCTCCCATATCGACAGGGGCACACCGATCTGCGAGTTCCAGCTGCGCGGACTGCGCACAACATGACGGCCGGCCTTGAGCAGGGCGGCATAAAGCAGCTCCTTGACGACGGTCTTGCCACGGCTGCCGGTAATGCCCACAACCGGAATGGAAACCGAGCCGCGGACAGTGGCGGCAAGCTTCTGCAGGGCGGCCAGAGGGTCGTCGACCACAAGAAAATCGACATCGCCGACACCCGCCATTATCTCGGGAATCGAACTCACGACAAAGGCGCGCACGCCCTTGCGGTAAAGATCGGCGATGTAGCGGTGGCCGTCGTTGACCGAGGTCTTGAGTGCGAAAAAAAGTGCGCCGTCAGGCTCGCAGAGCGAGCGACTGTCGGTCAGCAGAGTCGAAATCAGCCGCGTGGAGTCGCAGCCGACGCCGATTGCCTGTGCTATCTGTGATAGAGTAAGTTTCATGTCGTTATAATCGGTCGGTGTGATAGTCTCAACGCCCTTTCGCGGCAGCGCAGGGCCTCGGACATCGTTGCCTTTGAAAAATATTTTTGTTGAAATGTTTCGTAGATATAATCGCAAGCCTGCTCCGACGGATGCTTCATGTCGGCGGCATAG
>JAGAOW010000038.1 GCA_017889945.1 Muribaculaceae bacterium | reverse complement strand
GAACCTGAAGGCAAGCTACATGCTTTCCGCTCGGTGTTCGACGGTTTCGACACTTTTCTGTTCACGCCCTCGACAACTTCGGCTGCCAAAGGCGGACAGATTCACGATTCAATCGATTCGAAGCGAACGATGACCATTGTCATCGCCGCCCTCATGCCCTGCTTCTTCTTCGGCATGTACAATACCGGCTATCAGCATCAGCTCGCCCTCGGCATCCACGACTTCCCCTTCTGGCAAATGATGATCTACGGCTTCCTCGCCGTGCTGCCCAAGGTTGTCGTGTCATATGTCGTCGGTCTCGGCATCGAATTTATCGTCGCGCAGTGGCGCAAGGAAGAAATTCAGGAAGGCTTCCTCGTGACCGGCATACTCATTCCGATGATTTTGCCGATTGAGACGCCGCTATGGATGATTGCCGTCGCCACGGCCTTCTCTGTCATTTTTGTCAAAGAAGTATTCGGAGGCACGGGCTACAACGTGCTCAACGTTGCGTTGGTTACACGCGCATTCCTCTTCTTCGCCTACCCCGCCAAGATGTCGGGCGACAAAGTCTTCGTCGCCACTGACACAGCCCTCGGTTACGGACAGGCCGTTCCCGACGGTTTCACTTGCGCTACTCCGCTCGGACAGATTGCCACTCAGACATCCGAACAGCTTACCCTCACGGGAGTCGACGGCACACCTCTGACTTCGTGGGACGCGTTTGTCGGTCTTATCCCCGGCTCGTTCGGCGAAACTTCGATGATATGCATCCTTATCGGCGCAGCTATCCTTCTTCTGAGCCGCATCGCCGACTGGCGCGTCATGCTCTCGGTCTTTGCCGGCGGCCTGCTCATGGGGTGGATTGCCAATGAATTTGCCTCTCCCACATATCCCGCATCCTACCTCACTCCGATCGACCAGTTGCTCTTCGGTGGATTCGCATTTGCAGCCGTGTTCATGGCCACTGACCCTGTGACGGCGGCCCGTACTCGCACAGGCAAATACATCTACGGCTTCCTCATCGGCGTGATTGCAATCATTATCCGCACATACAACAACGGCTACCCCGAAGGCGCTATGCTCGCCGTACTGCTGATGAACTGCTTCGCTCCGCTCATCGACTGGTGCGTCGTTCAGGCCAACATCAGCCGCCGTCAGCGCCGTGCAAACATAATCTCTAAAAACGCATGACAATGAACAAGCAAGGCAACACCTACACCATTATATATATAATCGTGCTGGTACTCGTCGTCGGCTCGGCTCTCGCGCTGACGGCTATGGCTCTTAAACCGCGTCAGCAAGCCAACGCCGATGCCGACAAGATGCGTCAGATTTTAGCTTCGATACATGTCACTGCCGACCAGGCCGACATCATATCCACCTTCGACGAATATGTCACCTCGCAGTTTATCGTCGACTCTCAGGGTCAGAAGACCGGCGACGATGCTTTCGCCGTCAACGTTGCAGCTCAGATCAAACTGCCCGTCGACCGCCGCAGCCTGCCGGTCTACGTCTGCACAATGCCCGACAAATCCGTCAAATATGTCCTGCCTGTCTACGGCGCCGGCCTCTGGGGACCGATTTGGGGCTATGTGGCTCTTGACTCCGACGGCTCGAACATCTTTGGCGCTTACTTCGCTCATCAGGGCGAGACTCCCGGACTCGGTGCCGAAATCGAAAAACCCGCATTCAGCAATCAGTTCGAAGGCAAACAGATGTTCAAGGACGGACAATATCTGCCCGTTACGGTTGTCAAGTCAGGTCAGAAACCTCTTGGCAATGAAGATTATGTCGATGCTGTTTCGGGCGGTACTATTACAAGCAAGGGAGTGGCCGCGATGCTGTCCGACTGCCTCACGCCTTATCGTCAATTTTTGGAAACTCTCAGAAATAAATAAGCGCCATGGCTGAAAAAATATCAAACAAAAGCGTTCTTTTCAATCCGTTTTCAAAGAACAATCCCGTGATTGTGCAGGTGCTCGGCATCTGCTCGGTCCTCGCTGTGACCGCTAAGCTCGAACCTTCGATTGTTATGGGCCTTTCGGTCATCGCCGTGCTTGCATTCTCCAACGTCATCATCTCGTTGCTGCGCAACACCATTCCGACCAACATCCGAATCATAGTCCAGCTCGTCGTGGTTGCCGGACTCGTAGTCATAGTCAGTCAGCTCTTGCAGGCCTACGCTTACGACGTCAGCAAGCAACTGTCGGTGTTCATCGGACTTATTATTACCAACTGTATTCTGATGGGACGTCTTGAAGCCTTTGCCATGGCCAACAAACCCTGGCCCTCATTTCTCGACGGCATCGGCAACGGAGCCGGTTATGCCATCATTCTTATTATCGTCAGTTTCTTCCGCGAATTACTCGGCAGCGGCACCCTCCTCGGCTTCCGAGTCATTCCGCCGTCATTCTACGACGCCGGCTACGCCAACCACGGCCTGATGATATTGCCGCCGATGTCGCTTATCG
>JAGAOW010000037.1 GCA_017889945.1 Muribaculaceae bacterium | reverse complement strand
TGAGTTTCTCGACATACTACTCTTTGCATGAGCGCACTTCGACGAGCGGGCGCGTCAGATGCCATGCATCTGACAGATTGTTGATTATGCCGACTCCTATTGCGCCGGCGGCGTCAAGATGGACATAATTGCTGTCGCAGAACACCCGACGCAAAGGCCCGATATTGCGAACCGCGAGTTTTATGCAATCGGCGTCGGGCGCACTGTCGAGATGAGCCTCATAAGGATTGATAATGCTATCTGACAACAGGTCATCGAGCGTCGGAACATCGGCCTCGGCTGTCCGGGTGTCGTCTGAACCGCACGCTCCGAACACTAAAGGCAAAAGTATAATTAAGAAAATAAGATATAACGTCTTACGCATACTAATCATATAGATGTGTAAAGTTACATCTTTTTCTTTTAACTTTTGCTGCTGAAAGCGGAAAAATATCAGGCCGGAGAGAACATCAGCGTACTCGGCGATTTCAACCTTTCGGCAACTGAAATGATGTCGTCGGCTGTCAATGTTAAAATAGCCGATTCAGTTTCCGACGGGCTGATGACTCTGTCGCGCCAAAGCACCGAACGTGCGGCCGACAGCGTATAATTTTCGCGGTTGTCCGAGGCTACGACTGTCTGACCGAGATACTGTTTCTTGGCAGCGGCGAGTTTTGTCGGGGTCAGAGTGTCGGCAAGTCTTGACACTGTGCGGCCTACGATTTCCCGACAGCGTTCACTGTCGTGCGGGTCACAGCCGAAATATATGGTCAGCAAGCCGCAGTCGGAATATAGCGAGGTCGAGGCGTCGGCACTGTAGACCAGGCCGCGGCGTTCGCGTAGCTCGACATTAAGCAGCGAGTTCATGCCAGAACCGCCGAGAAGATTGGCAAGAAAAACCGCCGCATAACGCTCATCGTCAAGGAAACCGGGAATGCGGACTCCGCTTACACAATGTGTCTGATGGGAGTGTATGCGGTTACAGCGGTTAAACGGCTCTGTCATAGCCGGGATAACAGTATCTTTGATTTGAGGAGTCTGTCTGAGAGAGCATTGTCCGAAATAGCGCTCAAACGTAGCAAACACAGAGCGCGACGGGCGGCTGCCGCTATAGAATGCGACCATGTCGGACGCACAGTAATATCGCCCGACAAAATTGCGGCAGGCTTCGCTGTCGAAAGCCGCCAATGACTTGACTGAGCCTAATATGTTATGACCTAAAGCCGACCCGGCAAAAATGAGATCTTCAAAATCATCATATACGGCTTCGGCCGGTGTGTCGAGATAGGATTCGATTTCGTCGGCTACGACATCGCGCTCTTTGTCAAGTTCGCTGTCGGGGAAACATGAGTTCGACAACAAATCGGCAATAAGCTCGGCTGCACGCGTAAGATTTCCGTTAGGAAAGACGCTGTAGACCACGGTTTCTTCCTTGGTCGTGTAAGCGTTCAGTTCGCCGCCGATACTTTCCATGCGGTTGATAATGTGGTTTGAACGACGGCAGTGTGTGCCTTTGAAAATGGTGTGCTCGACAAAGTGTGCAAGCCCATATTCGTCAGCACTTTCGTTGCGGCTGCCGACTTTCACTATGACTCCACAATATGCGACCGCAGTTCCCGGGCAGTGGATATGTATAGCCCTCATGCCGTTGGAAAGCTGCGACAGCTCGATATGACTCCGCTTAATGCTCATCAACCCAGTCTCCGTTGTCCTTAATCAGCTGAATTAGTTTGGGAAGAGCCTCATCGGCAGGAATATTCTTGAGCATACACTGCTTGCCTTTATAGAGGCTCACACAGCCGGCCGCAGCTCCGACATAGCCGTAATCGGCATCTGCCATTTCACCCGGCCCGTTGACTATGCAACCCATCACGCCGATTTTGAGGCCTTTGAGATGCGAAGTGGCAGCTTTAACTTTCTGTAGAACAGACGGCAAGTCGAAAAGTGTGCGTCCGCAACCCGGACATGCGATATATTCAGTCTTGGATATTCGGCGGCGCGTGGCCTGCAGTATGCTCATCTCAAGCGAGACGATGCGCTCTTTATCGATATGCGGGGCATCAATCCATATGCCGTCGCCGAGACCGGCGAGCAAAAGCGCTCCGAAGTCGACCGATGCTGCGACAGTAAGATGCTCGATGTCAACAGTTTCAGGATAATAAATTTTAATAATCGCGGGTTTTGTATTTTCCTGTGAGATACGCTTGGCAAAGACAGCCCGCAGTTCGGTAACGGGATTGACACCGGAAGCTTCGATTATGTCAAATGACTCCGGGAGCGAATTTTGTTCGAAATCAACGCCATAGGCCACCGGGGCCGGTCTGTCGGCAAGAGACTGAGCGACAGATGCGCTGCTGCAAACAGCAGGTGCGGACGTAAGGCTATCGATATGCTCAAGCAACATCCGTGCGACAGGCACTTCATTCTCGGGAGCTTCGCTCAGCGACACACGGATAGTGTCGCCAATACCGTCGACAAGTAGCGAACCGATGCCGACAGCCGACTTCACTCGTCCGTCTTCAGCATCTCCGGCCTCGGTAACTCCGAGATGCAGAGGATAGTGCATGTCTTCGGCATCCATCGCCGCAACAAGCCTGCGCACGGTTTCGGTCATTACAACAACATTTGACGCCTTGATAGATATGACTACGTCGTCAAAATTCTCATCACGGCACACGCGCAGAAACTCCATGGCTGACTCGACCATTCCGGCCGGAGTGTCTCCATAGCGGCTCATTATGCGGTCGGAAAGCGAGCCATGGTTTACGCCGAGTCTTATTGCCGTCTGATTTTCACGACACAGGCGCAAGAAAGGAACAAGTTTGTCGGAAATCTTGCCTATTTCACCCGCATACTCTTCATCCGTATAATTCAATTTTTTGAACGTGCGGCCGGGATCGACAAAATTTCCCGGATTTATACGCACTTTTTCAACCTGGACGGCAGCCTCGAAGGCAGCAGCCGGATTGAAGTGGATGTCGGCCACCAACGGGATGTCATAGCCGGCTTCGCGAACCCCGCTGCGGATTGCGCCGAGATTGCGGGCTTGCGCAACGCCTTGCGCTGTAAGTCTGACTATATCTGCTCCGGCTTTGGCTATCGCGACGCATTGCGCCACCGAAGCGTCAGTGTCAAGAGTCGAAGTATTGGTCATCGACTGGATTCTGACAGGGCTGTTGCCGCCAATAGTAGTCTGACCGACACGGACTGTGACAGTCTTCCGTCTGATATCATTATATCCCATTGCGCTCAGACCTTGAATTTATAATCTGTTATTTCAGCAAGTTCGGAGTTTGCCTTGACTATTTTTTCGGAAAGCGATGAGCAATAAGCGGCATAGCGCTCGGCAAGTGCTTCGTCGCTCAACGCAAGAATTCTGACCGCAAGAATGGCAGAATTGAGTCCGGCGTTTATTCCAACTGTAGCGACAGGAATGCCCGGGGGCATCTGGACTATCGACAGCAGAGCATCCTGACCCTGAAGTGTGGAGTCGATAGGCAAGCCGATTACAGGCACTGTGGTCAGAGCTGCGATTACTCCCGGAAGCGCAGCTGCCATTCCTGCCGCTGCTATGATCACTTTAATGCCTCGTGCCGACGCATTCGACGCGAATTCTTCGACCTGACGGGGTGTGCGGTGCGCGCTGAGAGCATTCATTTCAAAGGGTACTTCCATCTGTTCGAGAAATGCTGCGGCCTTACGCAGTATGGGCAAATCTGACGTACTGCCCATGATGATGCTGACAATTGGTTTCATAATAGTATAATTGTTAGTCCTGATTTTCAAATAATAGTCAAAGCCCCATAAACCGACAATGCACCGAGAGCATAGCCGGCAAAAACTTGTGCGAGGGTATGCCTTTCGAGTATCAGCCGCGACGAGCCGATAAGTCCGCATACGAGTACCGAGCCGCAGACCCAATAGACTGTGCCGAATAAAATGAGGTTATGAAAGGCAAGCCAGATGATTGCGGCTGTGAACCCGCCGATTGCCGAAGCATGTGCACTGATTTTCCATTTTAGTGTAATCAGAAACGCAAGCACCGATGTCACTGTCGCTCCGATATAGAATGCAAACAGCCATGACGGAGCTTTGACAGTCATAAGATATATGACTGCAGCTATGTAGCAGACCACACTTACCAGATAGGGCAGCGGACGCTCGGAGCGGTTAGACAGACTCATGTCACTGACTTTGCCGAGTTTCAGCAAAGTTATAATTGTCGCTGTGGGCAAAATAGCGGTCAGAGCCACAATGACACCCATGGCGACAAATCTGATTTTTTCAGGTATGACCACGAGCGGAGTCATCCACATCGAAATAGCCATCATATATGCCGGAAGCATAATCGGCGAAAAAATATCACTGATGACCTGAGCTATGCGCTGCAACGCCGGTAACTTCGGAGAATTTTGACTTGTCATGGTACTCTGTCTGTAAATTAAAATTGTTTTCTGAGCCTTGCTACGGGGATGCCGAGACGCTCGCGATATTTTGTTACCGTCCGCCGGGCAATGTCATAGCCCCTCTCGGCAAGCATAGCGCTGAGAGCCTCGTCACTGAGCGGCCGTTTCTTATCCTCGGCGGCAATGATTTTGGCAAGCACGTCGAGTATCTCGTGCGACGATGTGTCAGCATCGTCCTTCGGACGTTCGTTGAAAAACATCTTCAATGGATATATTCCGTGGGGAGTCAGCACATATTTGCCTGATGCAGCACGAGATATGACCGAAATATTCAGCCCGGTCATCGCTGCTATATCCTTGATTATCATCGGGCGGATAGTCGAACGGTCGTTTGTGGCAAAAAAGCGGCTTTGGATTTTGACAATCGAGCGCATCACTGCAAGCAAGGTCGTGGCCCGCAGTTCGAGCATTTCGATAAATGCCGACGCATCGTCGCGTCTGCGCTTGATAAATGCGGCCGCATCGATGTCGCGCCGTGATTTCGGGCCGGGTACATTATCATCGACCATAAAACTCTGCTCAATGGCAAGTTCGGGAATATTATTGAGCAGATTTACAGTCGCATGGCCGTCAGCGTCGACTTCCACGGCAAAATCAGGCACGATGTGTCTGAGTCTGTCGTCGGCCGAAACCTCCTCAAGCAAAGCACCCGGCTTCGGGTTGAGACTCTTGATAAAAGCAAGTGCTTTAGAGAGTTCATCGTCGTCGACGCCAAGATGCGAGCGGAGCTGTTCGTAATGTTTTTTTGAGAATAAGTCAAACCAGTCGGAAATAATCTCACGGGCGATTTTGGTCGTAAGAGTCTTTTTGAAACGATCGATCTGCAACATCAGACAATCGCGCAAATCGACAGCCGCAATTCCAGCCGGGTCGAGACTGCGGACTTTAGAGAATACATATTTCATCTCATCGATGCCGACATCATAGCCTTCTGAAATTGCTATGTCATCAGCTATGTCCGACAACGAACGCGTCATATATCCGTTATCGTCAAGATTTCCGATTATATAGACTGCGATTTTTTGCCTTAATTCATCAAGGCCCAAATCAGGCAGCTGAGCCGCAAGAGCCTCAATCATCGACTGCTGACTGCTGTCGGCGTAGTCACGGCTGAAATCAGCTTCCCGACCTCCTGCGGCATCGAAATGATACGACGGCATATCGTCGTCATTGCCATAATCAGCCATTTGCAGCTGCTCGGCGGTTTCATTGAATTCGCCTTCTTCTGAAATATTTTCCGCGCCGTTTCGCTCTGACACGACCTCAATGGCCGGATTTTCGTCAACAACGCGCCGCACTTCGTCCTCAATTTCGGGAGCGTTCATTTCGAGATAGCGCCCGAAAATCACTTGCTGCGGATTCAACCGCTGCTGCAATCTTGCTTCTTGTGTCAGGCTCAAATCTTTTTTCATCGCTCTCTCAGAGTGTCAGTCGCCGGAATATACGCAGTGAATTTTACCGACCGGCAATTTGCCTTCAAGGCGTATGGGAATGCGTTTCGTATCCGCGCTTATCCACGCGTCCATATCGTCGGAGGTTTTTTTGCCGCCGTCGGAGGTAAAAATAAATGTTATGTGATAGCACTGATAGGTCTTGTTGTCAGATTTTGCCTCTTCAATGCCGTGATACTTTATCGTCAGCAGCTCTTTGCGTTTCCCCGAAAAGATGTTGATGCATTCGGTGTGTCCGGGGTCCCACATAGGGAAAGGAAGCGAGCGCATATAGTAATAGGCGCTGAGCATGTCGACGGTAGTGCCTTCAGCTTCGAGCACGAGCTTGTTATTGACATGTTCCTTGCCTTTTTTGATGACGCGGCGCGTACAGTGGCCCGTGACCTTGTTGCCGTCATAGGAAAAACGCACGGTGTCGTGCTTGTCATCATTGCCCTCATGGGCTATCTTTTCATAAAACGAAGGTATGAAGCCCTCACGGACGATTATGCCGTTGAGAGTGTCGCGGACCTGAAAAAATTTGTCGGCCCATCGTTCTGACGATGCCGTGAGTGTGACTCTATACTCCGGGCCTACGTTTTTGAGCGACAGAGTCGCATGGCCCGCCTGCTTGTGGATTAATCCCCACTTATATTTTACCTTATATGGCAGTGATTCATCGGCAAAATGCCGTGCCGAGACCTCAGCGACAGCCAAAAAAGCTATCAGTATGCATATAAGGCGATATTTGTTATACGGTTTCATAGAAGGAGAAATGTAGATTAATTACCGTAGAGAGCAATCGCTCTCAAAAATTATAATTCGGGGCTCAATCTGTGTCGACCGGAATTTTGATGCACAGTTTTTTGTGATTACCGATGCCGATATTGGGCGCATGTGCATCTTCCGGGAAAAATATTGCGATTTGCCCTACTCTCACGTGCAGCAGACTGGTCGCAGAATCTCCGAAGAAACATATGTCGCGTGTCTCGTCATACTCGCCGTGAGGATATTTCAAAGCGGCCACAGGTGCCCAGCCTATGGTTTCGACATCCTTGAGGGGAACATGGATGTCAATATA
The DNA here is from genome assembly GCA_017889945.1 of Muribaculaceae bacterium. Lineage (GTDB taxonomy): Bacteria > Bacteroidota > Bacteroidia > Bacteroidales > Muribaculaceae > CAG-873. Next base: position 8,812 of record JAGAOW010000037.1, on the reverse strand, counting down.
TTTTCGATGTGCTTCCAGTTCCGATTTTTCGGGAGGCATCAGATGAGGTTCTTCACATTTGACAGTTATGCGGCCTTCGTTGCCTATCTGTAAAGAACCTTTTGTAAATGCATCATTGCGGTGTTGTATCAGCCATTCGATAGCCTCGGCCAATGACGGAGAAAGCACCGCAAACCGGCTTGCACTGGATATATCGCATAAAATCATAATCGATTATTCTGTAATAGGTTATAAAACGGTTGATTGTTCAGCGGAATGGACTTCATCTTCTTCGTCAAACAGAGGTAAAGTTCCTCTCGAGCTCTGTTCGATGCGTTTATTGCGCCAGCACTTGCGACAAACGGCCACATATCGGTCATCGCCGCCGATTTCGACCTGTGCGCCTTCCTCAACAAAATCGCCGTTGCGGTCGATACGGGCATTGATAATAGTCTTGTTGCCGCAGTTGCATGTCGATTTTATTTCGTCGATTGTGTCGGCTATCTCAAACAAGCGTCGCGAGCCCTCGAAAAGATGGCTTTGGAAATCAGTCCGCAGGCCATAGCAGATAACATTGCTCCCGAAATCATCGACTACGCGCGACAATTGGTCTACCTGGACCTCTGTCAGGAACTGGGCCTCATCGACCAAAAACCAGTCGATGACCTTGTGAGTCTGACGGTAGACGTCTTTTACCAGTTCATAAAGGTTAGTGTCCTGATAGATCCAGCGACATTCACGCTCAATGCCTATGCGCGAACGGATGACATTGCGCGATTCCCGAGTGTCGATTACGGGTTTAAGGCAGAGATATTCAATCTGTCTCTCCTCAAAGTTATATGCCGTGGTCAGCAACAGGGCTGTCTTTGCAGAGCCCATTGTGCCATAGCGGAAATATAATTTGCCTTTTCTGTACATACCCTGAAGTTGAGGCCGTGCGGCCCGGTTTCATATTTGTTGTAAAGATAGCAACAATTAATGATTGGGCCTAAACGAGACGCTCTAAATAGTTATCAACATAGTGTTGATAACTTTTACGAATCCGTCTTTCGGGTGTATCTAAAACTACGGTCCGGCAACTGTCAGTCAATGACATCCGGACCGTAGGAATATTTTTTGTCAGAATGCGTTCCGAACTTATTTCAGACCAAGTTTGGCTTTGACAGTGTCTGTGACATTGATGACAGTTGCGCCCTGATAAAGCAGGAGCTGCTGTTCATTGGGGAAAATGAATGTGAAGTCACCTTCCTGACCGACAGTCTTGACTGCTTCGGCCAATTTTTGCTGAATAGGAGCCATGAGCTGTTCCTGAAGGCGGGTAAGATCCTGGTGTGCTGTATTCTGGAATTTTTCAACATTCTGCTGACGTTCCTGAATTTCTTGCATACGGAGTTCTTTGATGCTTTCAGGTGTATCTTTATCTTGAGAAATCGTTTGGAATTGGGCATAAAGTCTGTCAAGTTCCTCGCGAAGTTTCTGGAATTCAGCTTCATATTTCTTCGACGATTCAGTAAGCTGAGCTTTCATAGTCTCTGTTTCGGGCATAGCCTGAAACACAGATTCAAGGTCTACTACACCAAATTTCTGAGCAAAAATGCTCATCGGAAAGATTACTGCGATAGCAAGAATAAATCTTTTAATCATGATAATTTCGGATTATAGTTTTTAAGTTAATTTTTTAGATAGGATATAACGGCGTAAAATTACAAATTTTATTTTGAATAGCCCAATTTAGCCAGAACTTCGTTGCTGACATCGATACGCGGCGAGGCATAGATGATGTCGCTCGACGACGCGCGGTCGAAAATAGCCTGATAACCACGTTCTTCAGCCACCTTCTTTATGGCGTTATACACATCGTCCTGAACCGGTTTGAGCAAAGACTGACGTTTTTTGTAGAGCTCGCCTTCCGGTCCGAAATATTTATAACGCAACTCTGTAGCTTCTTTTTCTTTCGCCACTATTTCTTCCTCGCGTTTTTTGGCCTGATCTTCAGTCAGAAACACCTTGTCGGAAAGATAACTCTGATACATATTCTCAGCCTCCTTTCCGACAGCCTCGACTTCTTTCTGCCAACGCTGCGAAAGCTGATTGAGCTGCTCGTTTGCCATTTCATAAGATGGCACATTCTTCAAAATATATTCCATGTCGACCAACGCGAATTTCTGAGCTGAGGCCGCAAATATTCCGGCGATTACAAGCGCCAATGATAGGATAATTCTCTTCATGTTTTGTCTGTTAATAAATTTATTTTACTTATTAGACGTTTAAAAGCGCTAAAGGTTTACACCGGCATCAGAATTCCTGACCGAGGATGAAGTGGAAATGGCTGCCGCCGCGTGTGCCGAACACTGTGTCGAAACCATATGCCCAGTCGATACCCATCATGCCGACCATAGGCAGGAACACACGGACACCGACACCTGCGCTTCGCTTGATGCTGAACGGATTGAATTTCTTGACCGATGTCCAGGCATTGCCGCCCTCGGCAAAAGTCAGAGCGTAGATAGTCGTCGACGACTGAAGCATCAGCGGGAAGTGAAGCTCGACGCCGAAACGTGTGTAAGCATAACCTTCGCTGCCCCACGGTGTGAATGCGCCATTGTCATATCCTCGCAGCGCGATAGTCTCGGTCGCATAGGTGTAGCTGCCCGACATACCGTCGCCACCGACATAGAATGTTTCGAAAGGCGATTTGAGATATTTGTTGTAGCTGCCCAGCAAGCCGATATCGGCGCGGGTCATCAGCACGGGAGTCCACTGAGTGTTCTCGGGGTTGAGAAGCGGCGTATAGGTCTTCGAACGGAATTTGAGTTTCCAGTATTCAATCCAGTGGTAAAGTTCTTTTTTAGACTCGACCGTATTGGTCTCGCTGAGTTTCTTCCAGTCTTTCTTGCCGGCGAAAAGCGATGCGGGAGGTGTGAACTGGAAGCTAAGCGAGAAATCGCTGCCGTAACGTGTGAACAGAGGATTGTCGATCGAGCGGCGCGCGAGGGTCAGACCGAAGACGAGCGCGTTCGACGTACCGTTGTTCATATAATATAGGTAATCCCAGTTCTTGAGGTAGTACCAGTTGTAGCCGAGTTCTGCCGTAAATGTAAAGTAGTCGTCAGGCCATTTCAGACGCTTGCCGAAGCCGACGTTGATACCGACCATCTGCAGAATTTTGTTGGGGTCGTATGACTGCTGGTAGCTGTTCTGATAGTAGTCGTTGTAACCATATCCGCCGCCATAAATGCCGCTGCCCCACAATGAATTATAGTTCAAACCGTTGGCCCATGTCGAGTTATAGTACGACGAGTTGACGCCTGTCTGACGGCTGTAATATGCCGACACCGACAGCGAGTTAGGACGCTTGCCGCCGAACCACGGGTCGAGGAATGAAACCGAATATGCCTGATAGTAACGGGCATTGGTCTGGGCGCTGATAGTAAATGTCTGACCTTCGCCCTGAGGAATGACTCCTCGGTAAGTGCTCGGATAGAACAAGTTCTTTATAGAGAAGTTCGTGAACTTAAGCGACAGTTTACCGATGACACCGGTCTGACCCCAGCCCATCGAGAACTCAATCTGGTCGTTGGCCTTAGACTCGAGGTTAAGGACAATATCGACAGTTCCGTTTTCCTGATTGGGCTCGACCTTCGGGTCCATCGTTTCGGGGTTGAAATGGCCGGTCTGCGCGATTTCTCGCACCGAACGGATAAGGTCGTTCTTGCTGAACAAATCGCCGGGGCGCACACGCAGCTCTCGACGGATTACCTTTTCATAGAGTCGGTCATTACCGTTGATCACAACGTTGTTGATGCGGGCCTGCGGGCCTTCGACCATACGCATTTCGAGCGATATCGAGTCGCCGTCGATTTCGCGTTCGACAGGCATGAGTTCATAGAACAGATAACCGTTGTTCATATACAGGTTCGCTACGGCGTCCTCGTCTTCATTCAGTCGCTTGTTAAGCAACTTCTGATTGTAGACATCGCCCGGCTTCATGCCGAGATAATAGTCGAGATGATTATTATCGTAAATCGTATTGCCTACCCAGGTTATATCCTTGATATAGTAGCGTTTGCCTTCATCGACATTGATATAGACGTCGACAAGACGGTCGTCATAGGGAACTACGCTGTCACTGACAATTCTTGCATCGCGATAACCTTTTTCATTGTATTTCTCGAGTATGCGGTTCAAGTCGTCGTGATAGTCGCTTTCGACAAATTTTTTCTGACGGAACAGATTTATCAGCTTGCCCTTTTCGTTGGTCTTCTTCATCGTGCGCTGAAGTTGGCGGTCGCTCATCACTTCATTGCCGTCGATATAGATTTTGTGTACCTTGACCTTATCGTGCTTGTTCACATTGATATCGACAATCATTTCGTTAGGCGCTGACAGGTCTTCGTGGAGGATGACGTTGACCTGAGCGTTGCCGAAACCTTTGTCGCTGAAATATTTCTTGACTATCATTTCGGCGCGGTTGACGATATTCTGCGTAATCTGGTTGCCTTTCATCAGCTGCAGACGCTCCTGAAGGTCTTCGCGTTCGCCTTTCTTCATGCCGTTGTAGTTGACTTTCGATATACGGGGCTGAGTGCGCAGGTCAAGTTCGAGCCACACTTTGTTGCCCGCCGTTTTCTCGATTTTCAGACGGGCCTGTGCGAAAAGACCCTGACGCATCAACCGCTTGATGGCCTGCGTGGCTTCCTCGCCCGGAATAGTGATGCGGTCGCCCACTTTCAGACCGGCGTAACCGAGGATGATATTGTCCTCGTAGTTCGGTGCGCCGTTGACTTTAAGCGAGGCAATCTCGTAGGTCTTCGGCAGAGTGCCGTAGACCACCGGGGGATTATAGATTGTGTCGGCTACCACTTGTCCGGCTGCGTTAAACGATGAGCCGAAAAGCATTAGCAGAGCCGTGAGAATTGTCAGTCTATATCGCATAGTGTGATGATATATGAAATGTCTTTATTGTTCGATGGTCATTTGATTTGCTCGCCCGTAAGTCCGAAACGACGCTGACGGCCCGCATAGGCCATCAACGCGCCATAGAAATCTTCTTCCGAGAAATCAGGCCAATATGTTGGGGTAATATATATTTCTGAATATGCTATCTGCCAGAGCAGGAAATTGCTGATGCGCTGGTCGCCGCCGGTGCGTATCAGCAGGTCCGGGTCGGGGATGTCGGCCGTCGACAGCGATGCCGAGAATGTAGCGTCATCGATTTGATCGGGCGTTATTTTGCCCGCTACAGCCTCTGCAGCAAGTTTGCGGCAGGCTTCGACGATTTCCCAGCGCGACGAATAACTGATGGCGAGCACAAGCGTCAGGCCGTTGCAGTGCGAGGTGTCGGCCATACATTTTTCCAGCCTGACACGGGCAAACTCCGGCATTCGCGAGGCATTGCCTATCATCGTGAGCCTGACATTGTTCTTTATCAGGTCGGGAGTCTCGCGCTCGATTGCGACCACGATAAGGTGCATGAGAGCGTCGACCTCTTCCTTGGGGCGATTCCAGTTTTCGGTCGAGAATGTGTAGAGCGTCAGATAGCCGATACCGGCTTTTGAAGCTGCCTCGGTTATGCGTCTGACGGTCGCAACTCCTTCGACATGACCCTCTGAACGGTCAAGGCCGCGGGCTTGCGCCCACCGACCGTTGCCATCCATGATGATAGCAACATGCTCGGGCAATTTTCCGCAAGAACTAATGTCAGATAAGGTCGCCATAATACTTTTCAATCTACATAGTGGCATGTTTCGCAACGCTTGCCGAACTCATATGTGATTCCGATCGTGAGTCGCGAATACCAGTCTGTGTTTTTATAAAATGAAGTCTTTATCGTGTTGAGGTCATTGAGCAACGGCCCGTCGACCTTGTCTCCGAATACTTTTGTCATTGTGAATTCCGCGCCGAGATTGACTCGCTCCGACAGCTTGAACTTGACGCCCGCGCCCATCGGAAGATTGGGAGCGACCGATGTCGTGCCGCCCGACGATGACATGCTGACGCCCAAGCCGACCGTCAGATAGGGCGACCAGCGTCTCAGACGCTTGTAGGTCTCGCCAATTCCGTAGCTGAAGAAGTTGAATTCGACGCGAGCCCCGAGGTCATAGACGGTCGACTTGAAGTCATACGAAGGCTCGCCCGTCGAAGGCAGCACGTCTTCCATATCCGCGGTCGACCCGCTAAGCGACAGTGTCGACAGCACTCCTCTGAAAGCCCATCTCGAGTCAGGCAGATACCTGAACGACAATTCCGCTTCAAAACCCGGATGCTTCATCAGCGACGACGTGTTGGCATCGCCGAGATAGCCGCTCATGCCGAGTGCGCCCCCGAAATCAAATTTGTAGGGGGTCGACTGGGCAAAGCCACTCAACGACGATAGTATCGCGATTGTTGTCATTATTACACGGATAATGCGCATCAGAGTTTAAATGACGGGTAGCGTTTACTGAATAGGTTTGAATGTCAGACGGTTCACAACTCCGCGCCAAACCGTGTTATATAAGTCGTCATATTCATCGATGCCGCCGAAGACATAGACATAGGGGCACTCCCACGATGTTATTGCCGTCGAGGCACGGCTGTCTATTTTGCCGGGAGCGATGCTCCAGAACGGAGGCAGCGGACGAAGAGCGATGTCTTTCCATGCCTTTCTTGCTGCCGAAGCCGAGGGCTTGACATTCATCTCTGTCGGGAACACAACAGCCTGTGCATATGCGCTCGGTCTCATATTCTGAGGCAACTGCATCAGCACCGGAGCTTTTTTCCAGCTCATGCCATAGTTGTATGATATGTATACGGTTCTGTTGCAGACACCTGCTTTATTTTTGCCGCCTATCGCAACAAATATCGAATTTTCGTTTGCAACCCAATAGTTGTTTATTTCAAAGATGAAATATGGGAAGACAGCGACGCCTTCAAGCGCCTCGGGCAGAGCGACATTGCTCAGACATGCCCACTGCGTTCCGTCATAGCCCCAGCTTGCGTTCGTAAGCGAACCGCCGCTGGTGCGACCGCCGACTATTGTCAGCTGATGCGCCGAACTCATCGGGAAGCTGTATTCGACAGGAACTGACGAGCCCGACACGGGGAAGCCCACGGGCGCGTCCATCTTCTTGCCTGTACTTGTCACGATTTGCCATTTGCCTTTATCGGTAACCGTGCCTATGATTTCGTTCTCATAGCCTCCTATCAGATAGTCCATTTCCATCTGCATATCGGTCCAGCTCAAGCCTTCGTCGGTCGATTTGAAGAGACGGCGGTTGCCGTCTATCACATAAAGACCGTCGCCTGCCGAGCGCAGTGTTTCGACGCGCATCGCAAATCCCGGATTGATAATCGTGCTGACCCACTCCTTGCTGCCGGGGTTCTCAGAAATTGCCATACAGTATTTGTCGCCGTCGCTTGTCAGGCAGTAGGCCTTGCCGTTGTGCTTCACGGTCTGCTGCTCTGTGACTTTCGTAAGTTTGGTCGGCAACGCCGTATAGGCTACATCTCCCCACGACAGTGAGTCGCTCTTGACCTTGTGGACATTGACATTGACCGTATAAGTCACCGAGACAAGCTCGTTGATAGATGTCAGTTTCAGCTTGACAGGGCCGTTGGAGAAGTTAATCGAATCCTCGGGGTTCTCAACGTAGTTGTAAGTCGTGTCAGCTTTGCCCGGACGCGGAACTATGAGTTCGAGTTTCGAAACTCCTCCGGTCGTAATCTTCGGACCAAGCGCATGCACGTCTGTGCCATAAGGCATTGAATCGGCGTTGAATATGCGCAAATTCGCCAGATCTATGGAGAAGAATACCTTATCGAGATTATCGAGAACCTTATCATTCTCAGATATATAGAAGCTTTTCACAATTGCGCTCGACGGAAGCTCTGTGTCGTAAAAGTCATCGTGCGACGAGTTGCAGGCCGTAAATCCGGCACCGGCGAGGGCTACTATCAAGCAGAAAGCAGAAATTCTTGACATGTTGTTTTTGCGTAATATATTTCAAACTGCAAAATTAGAATTTTGCCGAATAATAGGGCAAGCACTTACGGATAAATAAGATTTTTTGGACTGATTTTATAGGTTTTTAACGTCAGCCAAATCATTCCGTGAGTAAACGCATACACTGTTGCCGTCGATGCGTCGGAAGTCGATTATTCGGGCCGCTATCCTTGGCGCGGACACTCGTCCGACAGCCCCGAATACACGGCCTGACGTCTCTACTCGCGCCACATCCCACAGCTCGCTGTCGATAAACGACTGCAGCACCTGCGCACCCCCTTCGACGAGTACCGACGTGATTCCCTGCCGATAAAGGCTATCCAAAACGCCTGCCACACTGTCCTCTTCGCTGAGCACTATCGGCTCGCGCGACATCAGGCGGAACTGCGCCCCTACTCTGCGACGGCGGTCGAGCACTACCGGACGCGGAACGCGTCCGCACCAACAGCGCACATCAAGCAGCGGATCGTCGGCTATGACAGTTCCCGACCCCACAAGTATCGCGTCATGCAGCGAGCGCAGACGATGTACCGCCGTCTGTGTCAAGCCTGTAGACAGGCGTGCTGCTGGCTGACCGTCCTCGCGCATATAATCCATATAACCGTCGGCGCTCTGCGCCCACTTTAGCGTGACAAACGGACGATGCTGCTCGTGGGCGGTCATAAACCGCATATTGAGTCTGCGGCTTTCGTCGGCGAGCACACCGCTCACAACTTCGACTCCGGCCTCCCGCAGCATGGCGATGCCTCGGCCGCAGACCTTATCGCATGGGTCTACTGCGCCGACGACTACGCGGGGAATGCCCTTTTCGATAATGAGCAGTGAGCAGGGAGGCGTCTTGCCGTAGTG
>JAGAOW010000036.1 GCA_017889945.1 Muribaculaceae bacterium | reverse complement strand
TTCTCAAAACGTTCGACTTCAAAATTATCGATGAGCACATCCGGCAGGATGGCCCGGAGCAGTTCCTCTGATTTCATAATGCAAAGGTAACACTATACAGCTGAACCGTCTCCATCACCAACCGGAAAAATCCGCTGACCCATAATAAAACCAAGCCGAAATGAAGACATTTTTACAACTTATCATAGGCATTGCCATCTGTCTGCTGGCAGCATGGCTGCTGCGTATTGACCCGGCCACAGACTATGGTTGGTTTATGGGCATAGTTCATGGCGTACTTCTCGTGCCCGACTGGATTATAAGTCTGTTCGACAAAACATGGCTGCTCAAAGCGCCGCTCCACACTCAGATGTATAATATCTGTTGGTGGATATGTGGAGTGCTCAATGTCATCTATTGGTTGTGGGCCATCACAGGCACCATCATGACCATCACCTCCCGCAAATCTTCCCGTAACTGAAGCCCACGGCAGAAAAAACGTTGAGTTTGTTTCTTTTTGATTAACAATTTTTGCTATTAAAAATAATAGCATTATTTTTGCTGCACTAATCAATCGGGCGAATACCAAATATATGGACTCAATCAAGGTTTACATTGTTCGCGAAAGCGATGGTACATACTCTTCGTATATGGACGATAAGGCCAATCTGCCTTATGGTCTCATTGGCGAAGGGGCTACGGTGGCTGAGGCAATGGATGAATGGAATAGGTCTTACAATGATATGCGCAAATTATTCGAAGAAGAGGGCAAGGAGTTTGTTGAGGCTAATTTCTTCTTTGCCTACGATCTCCCATCGTTTCTGCTTTATTACGCCGGAAAACTCACTTATGCCGGACTCTCAAAACTCACAGGCATATCTGCTGCTCAACTCTCTCAGTATGCCAATGGTTATCGCAATCCCTCGCCGAAAACAACGGCTAAGATTCAGGATGCCTTGCATTCCTTCGGTAAAGAATTAAGCCAGTTGCAGCTTGTTTGATTTAGCTGTCCAGGCTCTTGGATAATATGAAAAAACAATTGCCTGCCGGTCATTGACTTGCAGGCAATCGTTTTCTATTGAGTCGGGGTGAGAAGACTCGAACTTCCGACCTCCACGTCCCGAACGTGGCGCGCTGCCAACTGTGCTACACCCCGAAGCCGTTAGCGACTGCAAAGGTAACCCATTTTTTTGAACCGTAAAAATTTTTTCGGCTAAAATACAAAGCTATACCCCAAAATAGTGATAAAATTCACTCTCCGAAGCTTTGATTGACTCTTATTTGACGAGAACTTTGACCGTTTTCGCCCCTGAGCGTACCAGATACACGCCGGGCAGACAGCTGACGCTTAGGCCGTAGCTGAGCCGTTCTGTGCCGGCTTGACCGACCGAAGAGCCGTTGTAGATACAGCGGCCGTCGAGCGAATATATGGCTGCGTTTCCGGCGCGGTCGTCGATGTAGATATAGCCCTCTCCTCCATATGCGATGTCGCTGTCGTTGACTATCTCGTCTATGCCTGCCTGCTTGGGTTCATACCATTTTGTTACTATGTGGCGGTGTTCCATGATCGAGGCCATGCGGTCCATCAGCTCTTTATCGCGCGGATTGCCCGATGTTTCATAATCATAAAATGCCTGATAACCTGCATAATATGCTACCGGCAAAAAGCCGAAAGCCTCGTGCGACTCAAACACATCGATATAGTCTTTGACCCTCCCCCAGAACACTGGTGAGATATCATAGAGGCCGCACGACGGCGCAGGCGATTTTTGAATTGTGCCGTTGACGTTCGTAAAATTGTAGCCCTCCATTTCCAATTCAACTCCGAGACCGAGTTCAAACGATGACTCGACAGCCTCTTCGAGCTGCGTATATGGCACAGTGGTCGTAAAGGCGTAGTTGGGCTGGGTGTAGGCCACATCAAATCCCATTTCGGCCCATTTGGAGCGGCTCGCTACTGAAAAGTAGGGTATCCAGTATGATTTTAGTCCCAGCTCGTGGGCGTGTTTGTTGACAGCTGTGGCCATATTGCCGGTCGCACCCCCGTATTCTGGCGCTTCCTGAGTCCAGTAGATGCCGGCGAGTTCCAGATTTTTGAATCCGGCCTTGTTCCATTCTTCCACCACATGGTCGACATACCAGTTGATGGCCGTTATGCGGTCTTCGACAAGCTCGAAGTTCATATTCCTGCCGTTGAGTTTGCCCCAGACCTGTGTGGCTTGGGTCGGAACAGGCACCGACATCACTATTTTATGTTTGCGCGAGGGCGCTCCGAGCTCGGGTGTCAGCTCTGTGATGAGTTCGTCGATTGCCTTGCAGCCGGTGCAGTTGTCGAGGCCGAGCTGGCGTTCGAGCATATATTCCCAGTGCTCTTTCTTCGAGGGCATGCCGTAGGGCCAGTCGCCGTCGATTGAATAGCTGTAGGTGCCGTCCTCGGAGTATAGCACGAATTCGACCATCAGAAAACCGTCGAACATCCACGAGCTGTGGCCGTCGGGGTAGGTGTGCACCACATACGGACGCAGGATTTCCTTATCCCATTTCGAACGGTGGTTGCTCCCTATATATAATAATGCGAGGTCGTTGATTTCGTCGGGCGACAATATCGCCGCCTCTGAGGCGTCGGCCGTTGGTGCTGTCAGTGAGATAGCCGTCATGGCTATGGAAAGCATTAGTTTTGCAGGATTCATTCTCTTTCGGGTTTTCATGATGTTACTTATTGCAAATGTACGAAAATAAAGCTTCGAACCAAACATTAAACCCAAAATCACTCACAAATGACCCCGATGCCCCTTAAAATCGCATTAAACGCGACCTTAAAAACAGAATTTTGCGCTCTTTGGGCTTATAAATGGAGAAAAAACACTATATTTGCGAGCTGAAACAAACCGATAATTCTAATTAATAATTTAACCATACAAAACAATCACATGCAAAGCAAAGGATCTTTAGGAAGCATCGTAGCCGGTGTTATCGCGATTTTCCTGGTATTGGTGTGCCTGTTCTACCTTTCATTCTCGTTTATCTCAAACAAGCATGAAAAGGCAGCCGCACAGTATGCCCTCGTGGAGTCCGGCGACAATGACGACGCCGCTTACAACCAAGCTTACAAACACTACATGGACTCGCTCGGCGAGCAGAAGGTATATCTCGGATATACTCTCAATGATGTCCGCAAATGGGGCGTTGGCCTCGGTCTCGACCTCAAGGGCGGTATGAACGTCATTCTCCAGGTCGACATGCCCGACATGCTCCGCTCGATGAAGAGCGGCGACACTGACTCTGTCTTCGAATCAGCTATCGCTGCCGCAAACGCTCTCGTTGAGCAGCACACTACCGACGACTATGTCGGCTCTTTCGTTACCGAATACCGCAACCGCAAGCCACAGGCCGACTTCTCGGTCATCTTCCAGGGACTCGTCGCTCCCGGTTCTAACGACGACAAAGTTCGCGCCGACCTCAAGCAGGAAGTCAAAGACCGCGTCGACAACTCAGCGACAAACGTGCTCCGCAACCGTATCGACCAGTTCGGTGTCGTTTCGCCCAACATTCAGGTTCTTCAGGGCAAGGACGGTCAGATCCTTCTCGAACTTCCGGGTGTAAAGGATCACGAACGTGTACGCGAGCTTCTCCAGCGTTCGGCTAACCTCGAATTCTACGAAACTTATACCGTAGACCAGATTGCCAATGCGCTTTCTGCTCTCTACAGCCGACTCAACGCCGACACTCTTTACAATGCCGCTCCTCTTGCTGCAGTTCTCGCTTCTCAGGGCAACGGCGCTACTGTCGGCTACGCTCCCGATGTCCGCGCCATGTCGCAGGTCGACGAGCTGCTCGCTTCTCCCGTTGCTAAAAATCTTCTTCCCTCCGACCTGCGTCTCCGCTGGGGTGTGAAAGCCATGACTCGCATCGACCCCACGACAGGTCAGGAAATCAACTTCGGTTATCCCCTCTACGCTCTCCGCGCTACAGGTGGCAAACCCGCTCTCGACGGCAAGGCTGTCAGCGACGCTTCGTCTGACTTCGACAACCTCCGCGGCAACGAAGTTTCGATGCGCATGAACCCCGAGGGCGCTCGCGCTTGGGCTCGCATCACAGCAGCCAACGTCAACCGTCAGGTGGCTATCGTCCTCGACGACCAGGTTTATTCAGCTCCTAACGTCAATCAGGCCATCGAAGGCGGTCAGTCTTCAATCACAGGCGATTTCACTATCGACGAGGCTAAAGACCTTGCCAACGTCCTCAAATCAGGTAAGATGGACGCCAAGGTTCATATCATCAGCGACATGGTCATCGGACCGTCGCTCGGCGCTCAGGCCATCCAGTCTGGTTTCATTTCATTCATGGTAGCCCTGGTGCTCCTGATGATATTCATGATCGTCTTCTACGGTTGGATTCCCGGCTGTGTCGCCAACATCTGCCTTATCTTCAACCTCTTCTTCACTCTCGGCATTTTGGCATCCTTCCAGGCTGTGCTCACTCTTTCGGGTATCGCCGGTATCGTCCTCTCGTTGGGCATGGCTGTCGACGCCAACGTGCTTATCTTCGAACGTTCTAAAGAAGAGCTCCGCGCAGGCAAGAACCTCCGCATGGCTATCTCCGACGGTTACAGCAACGCCTTCTCCGCGATTTTCGACTCTAACTTGACTTCGATCATCACGGGTATCATCCTGCTCCTCTTCGGTACAGGTCCTATCAAAGGCTTCGCAACAACTCTTATCATCGGCCTCGTCTGCTCGTTCTTCACTGCAGTATATCTGAGCCGTCTGTTCTTCGCTTGGTTCAGCAAGACAAAGATGTTCAACGACATCACATTCACTACCGCCGCTTCGCGCAAGATGTTTGTCAACTCAAACTTCAACTTCCTCGGCGCTCGCCGCATCAGCTTCACTGTTGTCGGCATCTTTGCGGCAATCGTTG
>JAGAOW010000035.1 GCA_017889945.1 Muribaculaceae bacterium | reverse complement strand
AGCGAGGTGCAGTCGGCTGTCAGACCGCTGTGGAGACAACTTGAAACGCGAGGACCGAGGTCACGGCCGATACAAGTCGCACCCATGAGGCAGATCTGCGGCTTGATTTCCTTGAAAAGGTTGATCAGCACAGCTGCGTGGGGGTTGGACGTGTAGGGGAAGAGGCGTTTGTCCTGAACTTTGTAGACAGTGTCGACTCCGTAGGGGAATACCTGATTTTCGATGCCGTTGAGATTGTCTCCGATGACGAGGGCTTCGAGTTTGACGCCGAGACGGTCGGCGAGCACGCGGCCCTTGGTCAGGAGTTCAAGGCTAACGTCGGCAACTTTGCCTTCGTCGAATTCGCAATAGACTATGAGATTGTTCTGTTCTGCCATAATTCTATAATGATTGGAAGGCTTGTCAGCCAATTGTATGGTTAGTGATAAGTTCTTTGATGAGTTCTTCGATCTGGTTGTCATCGTTGTCGAGGCAACGGCTTTCTTTGGCCGTGAACACGACGTTTTCGATGGCTTTTACTTTGGTCGGAGAACCTGCGAGACCAATCTGAGCGGGGTCGGCGTCGACATAAGCAGCGCTCCATTCGTCAATGTTGAGATAGGAGCGGGCGTCGACGAATGCGCGGTCTTCGTCGCTGAGTTTAGCTTTCTCGCTTGTCGAGACAGCATATTTGTACTTCATGAGTCTGCGAGCGTTGCGCGGACGGCATTCGGCAGCCGAACCGTTGACAGTCACGACGCAGGGCAGGGGAGCTTTGACGGTCTCGACGCCATGTTCGAGACGACGGAGAACGGTAACGTATCCGTCGGCAAGCGAAACGATTTCTTCGGCATAAGTGACCTGAGGAATGCCCAGCTTTTCAGCAATCTGAGGACCTACCTGAGCAGTGTCGCCGTCGATAGCCTGACGACCGCCGAGGATGATGTCGTAGTTTCCGAATTTTTTCACTGCCTGCGCGAGGGAGTAAGAAGTAGCAAGGGTGTCGGCACCACCGAGGACACGGTCGGTAAGGACAATGCCGGCGTCGGCACCGCGATAGATAGCCTCACGGATGATTTCAGCAGCACGGGGAAGGCCCATAGTGAGCAGAGTAACTTTCGAACCGGGATTTGCATCCTTAATGCGCAGAGCCTGCTCAAGGGCATTTAAATCTTCAGGGTTAAAGATAGCAGGGAGAGCGGCGCGGTTGATTGTGCCGTCTTCCTTCATTGCATCTTTGCCAACATTGCGGGTATCGGGCACCTGCTTTGCGAGCACAATGATGTTTAAACTCATAATAAAGATATTAAATGAATTATTAATTAGTTTTCAGGATTATTCACGCAAAGTTACTCAAAGTGGAAGTACTAACAAAATTTAAATTAGTGATTCGCGACTTTATACTGTTAAACTTTGTCATCGACGGAGTATCAATCGAAGCTGCTGCCGTCGAAACAGTGAGTACACAATTTGCATTTAGGCAAGCCAATGGCCTCGACGAGCGACTTCAGCGAGCAAAAGCGCAAAGAGTCGAGTCCGAGGTCTTTGCGAATTTCCTCGACCATGCGGTTATAGGCTTCAGAGCCGGTCTGAGTGTACTGCTCGAGAGGGGCGGAGAAGCCTTGCTCCTCGAGGCGGGCGATGACGCGGCGGGCGATTAGCTCCATCTCGCTTTTTGAGGCGGTGAAGTTGAGGAAGCGGCAGGGATAGACGAGCGGGGGGCAAGAAATGCGGATATGGACTTTCTCAGCTCCGGCGTCGCGGATGTCCTTGACATTGTCGCGCAACTGTGTGCCGCGGACAATAGAATCGTCGCAGAAGGCGACACGCTTGCCGTTGAGCAGGCTGTCGTTGGCGATAAGTTTCATCTTAGCGACGAGTTCGCGGCGGGTCTGACTGCCGGGTGTAAAGCTGCGAGGCCATGTGGGAGTGTATTTGACCATGCCGCGCAGATAGGGGCGGTTGATGCCGGCGGAATAGCCAAGCGCCATGCCTGTGCCTGAATCGGGAATTGGGGTGACGAAGTCGATTTCGTCGGCGTCGCCGGCCTTGGCTGTCTCGAGGCCGATGCGATAGCGTATCTGATCGACATTGCGGCCCTCGTAGGAGCATGGAGGATAACCGTAATAGACCCACATGAAGGCACAAATCTGCATTT
>JAGAOW010000034.1 GCA_017889945.1 Muribaculaceae bacterium | reverse complement strand
GATGCCGTCGATTTTGAGGACAATGCAACGCAGGTCGGCTAAGTCGATGTCGCAGTCGATAGTCGCGGTGACTTCGCCGTTGATGCCGTGGGGTTTGACGATGTGGCCTATGGGTCTGATTTCCTTATCGGTAATCATTTTTTCTTTTTCTTTTTGCCTGTGGCGGGAGCGGGAGCGACTTTGAATTCGTGGAGCTTGACGTTTTCGGGTCTGAGAGAAATTGCGCCATGCGACATCTCGCGGAGATCCTTGAAGATTTTTTCATCGTCGACGCCGTCGGAATTGACGGCAAGCATGAGTTTCTTCATGTGGTTGGCAAGCAGCAGGACGAGAGCATCGCGTTCGTCGCCTTCGGGCATCTCGGATGCATGGGCGACTGCACGCTGGATGAGCAGACCGTAGTGGCGGTAGTTGAAATCGCCCTGGTCGTAGTCGATATGGCTTGGCGTGTTGTCGAGATTCTCAGGGCGGATTAGCTCGAAAGGCACGTCGACGTCGAGTTGGAAGTCGCTCATTATGGCGAGATGATCCCAAAGTTTGCGACGGTAGGCGTCGGTGTTGCCCTGAATCGGGAAGAGGGTCTCCATTGTCTTGACGATAGTCGCGGCACAGCGTGTGCGCTCATAGCGGTCTTCGATTGTCAGACAGTGGTCGACCATCCGCTGTATGTTGCGTCCGTATTCCGGAAGGATGAGTTTCTTCAAATGTGTTGTGTATGTGAGCATATCACTACTATAATTAATATACGAAGTCAAAGTTACGTCAAATTTCCCGAACGACAAAATCGGAGTAGGACGGCGGAGTCAAAAAGAGTGGGACGCATCGTAAGCCTATGGCCTGATGCGCCCCACATTAATATTGTAAGTGCGAATTGATTACATGTTCATGCCGCCATCGACCTGAATGACTTGACCGCTGACATAGCTTGACATGTCGGAAGCGAGGAATGTGGCGACGTTGGCGATGTCTTCGACTTTGCCACCGCGACGCAGAGGAATTTTCTTGGTCCATTCGGCGCGGACGTCGTCGGGAAGAGCGGCTGTCATGGCTGTCTCGATGAAGCCCGGAGCGATGGCGTTGGCGCGGATGCCACGCGAGCCGACTTCCTGAGCGATGCTCTTGGCGAGGGCGATGAGGCCTGCTTTTGAAGCTGCATAGTTAGACTGGCCTGCATTGCCGTGTACGCCGACGACAGAAGCCATGTTGATGATAGAGCCGCTGCGCTGACGGAGCATGGTGGGCAGAACGGCGTTGATGAAGTTGAACGCGCTCTTGAGGTTGACTGCAATCACGGCGTCCCACTGTTGTTCGGTCATTCTCATCATCAGGCCGTCTTTAGTGATGCCTGCGTTGTTGACAAGGATGTCAATACGGCCGAAGTCTTTAACGATTTCAGCAACGACTTCTTTGGTCTGGTTGAAATCGGCAGCATTTGAAGCATAGCCTTTGGCTTTGACACCTAAAGCGGCGATTTCGGCTTCGGTGGCTTTGCCGTTTTCATCTATTACAAGGTCTGTAAATGCGATGTTTGCACCTTCAGAGGCGAATTTGAGAGCGATGGCTTTGCCGATGCCGCGAGCGGCGCCGGTAATCAGCGCTGTTTTTCCTTCAAGTAATTTCATTTTGAGAAAGTTTAAAGGGTTGAATATTAGGGTTTTTGATGATAGTATTATTAGTTATGCCTTCAGTGATGAAGTCAATAAAAGCCGATTGTATCTGAGGGGTGTATTGCGCGCTTTCGGAGTCGATTTCACACAGATCCATGCCTTGGATGCAGCGAGTGGCAAAGCGGCTGAAGAGTTCGACTTTCGAGTCGTCGAACACACCTGATTGAACGCCTTCGGCCAGAATAGAGCGCAAGAGTGCGTACTCTTTGTCGTGAACCATGCGGCGAATGCGTTCCATCCGTCGTATGTCGAATTTGAATAATGCTTTGATGGCCGAAAATGATGAGCCTATGGTTGTGCCTTGCTCTAATCTGATTTTTAGAAATTTACGGAGCTTGAGTTCCGGCTCGAGATTGGAGTCTGCGACTTGCTTAAGCGCCGAGACCATGTCGTCGCTCTCGCGCTCGAGAACGGCATTGTAGATCTCTTTTTTGTTTTTGAAATAGGTATAAATGGTACGACGCCCCTTTTCAGAAGCGTTGGCGATGTCGTTCATTGTTGTGTTTTCCAACCCTTTGTGGACAAACAATTGACGAGCTACCTCAATTAGCTTTTCACGCGTTTTATATACCATTATACTCAAGTAACTCTCTCTGATTTTCGCGAGTTATTTGTGCAAAGTTACTATTTTTTCTGTAAATATCGGAATCTTTAGATAATCTGTTATACGATTTGAAAAATGGTTAACTCGATATGATGCAGATTTTGAATGTCTTAATAGGGGAATTCTTGTAGGCTATATGAATAAAGGCGGAACGCTTTTGAGCGAACCGCCTTAGACTGTTTACCTTTATAATATATTAGAATGGGAGGTCTTCGTTGGGATCTGAAGGCTGCATTGCGGGAGGAGGGGGAACTGCTCCGGGGGTAGCTGCCGGTTCGAACGGAGCGGCTGTCGGAGCTGCTGCATCGACCGGCTCAGCCTGCCAGCCGCGTATCGATGTGAACCAACGGCCATTGTATTCACGGCTCTCGATGTCGAAGCTCAGACGGACTGTCTGACCGACTGAAAGGGGATATTTATCGGCTTTGTCACCAAAAAGGTCGAAGTGGACTTTCTTGGGATAAGTCTCTTGAGTTTCAAGTACATATTCTTTTTTCTTCCAGCTGTTACCGGCTTTTGAAACGCCGCTCTGCTCAGGAAGTGCTAAAATGATCTTTCCTGTAATTTCCATGATGATGTTTGGTCGTGTATTGTTTTATGCAAAGGTAACAAATAATTTTTTCCCGCAAAAATAATTTTGAATGCAGGTCTGCTGATATGTGCGACGCGGACGACGGGGCAGGGACTTTGCAAGGTCAGAGACCTCACTCGCTCGAGCAATCTTATTCTGATGGTTTGAAGATTTCGAAACTGTTGTCGCTGTAGAACACCATAATGCTTTGCACCTTCTTGGATGTGTCGGGTTGTACGGTAACCCGAGCTTGCGGATTCGACTTGGCCTGATTGATCTTTTTTGTTTCGGCAAAATTATACGAATTGCTGTCGGAAAGAGGGGGAATTATATGCGTGTTTTCGGTCTGCGCGTTTTCTGCTTCAAAATCCGTGAGCTCTTCGTCGAAAGGTATTTGCCGCTGAATTTCTTGATTTACACCGCGTTCTGT
>JAGAOW010000033.1 GCA_017889945.1 Muribaculaceae bacterium | reverse complement strand
TCAATGACTTTTCTGATAATTTCGTCCGCAATGTAGGGCGTAAACTGAACTTGAGACCGCGTAAGAAACTCGACTTTTCAACTCCTAAAACTGAATTCTTCAAACAAATCGCTAATTTTGCACTTGCCAGTTGAACCTGCGGGTAAACCAAAGACCGTTTTGAATGTTAATATGTTAAAAATTAATTTTTATATATAGCGAAATAATTATTACTTTTGCCTTTATAAATAAGAACAGATTACTCAAGAGGGGTGCCGTATCGGCTGAGAACTCATAGCGCCTGCGCTTCAGTACCCTTTGAACTTGAAACGGTTAACACCGACGAAAGGACTTGAAACATCTTCCGCTCTGCATCGTTTTCCGTTACTCCTCTTGGCCGTGATGCTGTCATCAGGTATAAACGACAATGAAAGTTGAAATCAACAAACGCGAAATCGAGACAGGCGTAGCAACGACCCTCGAACAACTGCTGAAATCGGAGAATCTATACGGTCCGGGAATGGCTGTAGCCGTTGACGGCAATGTCGTCAGACGCACAGACTGGGCCACGACCGACCTCTATGAAGGCATGAAGATAACGGTAATTAGGGCGGTCTGCGGTGGATAAGACGAATTTCATCAAAATCGCGGTGACTGTCCCCTATTTTTATCGGGGAGAGAGCGAAGACATAGCGCGCATACTTGACTCAGGCGAGGTAGACATGGTTCATGTCCGCAAGCCCGATGCCTCGGCCGAAGATATCAAGTCGCTTATCAGCGCCATCGCCCCGCGCCTTAGAAAACAGCTTACACTCCACGACCACTTCGAGCTCGCCGACGGACTCGACGCAGGAGGCGTGCATCTCAACCGCCGCAATCAGTCGCCGCCCGCAGGTTGGCAAGGCCGCACAAGCCGCTCGGCACACAGCATCGACGAGTGCCGGCGGTGCAAACATCTCGACTATGTGACGCTGAGTCCGATATTCCCGAGCATTTCCAAGCAAGGCTACAGAGCCGATTTCGACGAAGCCGAGCTGAATGAGATGCTGAACGAAGGCGGGCGTACAAAAGTTATAGCCCTCGGGGGCGTCACTCCTGACAAATTCAAACAGCTTGAAGCCATGGGCTTTGACGGCGCAGCAATGCTGTCGGCCGCATGGAGCAAACCGGTCTGTCTTGACGCATTCAGACTTCAGTTTATCACAAACCCGCGCTCGGTCGGCGAGGCCGCCAATCAAGTCGCTCAGGCTGTCGAAGGCGGATGCCGCTGGGTGCAGCTCCGCTGGAAAGATGCCGATGAGCAGCAGCTCAGAGAAGCGGCAAAACTGTGTGGCGAAATATGCCGCAAAGCCGGCTCTATATTTCTAATCGACGACCATGTCGAACTCGCGGGCCAATGCGATGCCGACGGTGTTCATCTCGGCAAGAACGATATGGCGGTCAGCGCGGCAAGAAAGATTCTCGGTCCGGGCAAAATCATCGGGGCTACGGCCAACACCACCGCCGACATAGACCATGCTGTCGCCGAAGGCGCTGACTACATCGGTTACGGGCCATTCCGCTACACTACGACAAAGAAAAATCTCAACCCCATCCTCGGACTTGAAGGCTATCGCCGGGCCACGGCCCACTGCAGGAGCATGGGCTATAGGATTCCCATCGTGGCCATAGGCGGCATCACGGCTGACGATGTCGCAGACATCATGGCTACAGGAGTCGACGGGATAGCCGTCAGCGGAGTCATCGCATCTTCGCCTTCGCCGGTCTCAGCCACAAGCAATCTATTGGAAATTATAACCAAACACATAAATATATAATGGACAAACTTATAATCGGAGGAAAGGAATTCACGTCGCGACTGTTTGTCGGGACAGGCAAATTCCGAAACAACGAAATCATGGCCGAGGCAATCAAAGCTTCGGGTTCACAGATGGTTACAGTAGCCATGAAGCGCATCGACATGGATAATCGCGAGGACGATATGCTGCGCCATATCGTAGCCGACCATATTCAGCTTCTGCCCAACACCTCAGGTGTGCGCGATGCCGACGAAGCAGTGCTCGCCGCGCAACTTTCGCGCGAGGCATTCGGCACAAACTTCATCAAACTTGAAATCCATCCCGACCCGCGCTATCTGCTGCCTGACCCGGTTGAAACGCTAAAAGCCACCGAACGCCTTGCGGCGATGGGCTTTGTCGTGCTTCCGTATATTCAGGCCGACCCCGTCCTCTGCAAGCGTCTCGAAGATGCCGGCGCTGCAACCGTCATGCCCCTCGGCGCTCCGATAGGGTCGAACAAAGGCCTTGTGACACGCGAACTGCTCTGCATCATCATCGAGCAAAGCCGCATACCCGTCGTCGTCGACGCAGGTCTCGGCGCACCTTCGCACGCAGCCGAAGCCATGGAACTCGGAGCGGACGCGGTTTTGGTCAACACAGCCATCGCCGTTGCCGGCGACCCGGTCAGAATGGCCCGCGCATTCTCCGACGCCACACGCGCCGGCCGCGAAGCCTACGAAGCAGGTCTCGGCTCAGTCTGCAACTACGCCCAGGCCTCAAGTCCTCTGACATCATTTCTTGACTGACAAGCAAACAGCAAACCATGTTTTCCGAAGAACTGAAAAAATATGACTGGGACGCCACAGTCGCCGACATCATGGCCATGACGGCTGCCGATGTCGAACGCGCTTTAGCCAAAGACAAGCTGAACGACCGCGACTTCATGGCCCTTGTTTCGCCCGCCGCCGCTCCCTATCTCGAGCAGATGGCGGCCAAAAGCCGGATGATTACCGAGCAACGCTTCGGCAAGACCATCTCCATATTCATCCCGCTTTATATCACAAACTCCTGCACCAACTCCTGTGTCTACTGCGGCTTCAACCGCCACAATAAAATCAACCGCGTGATACTCACGCCAGAAGAAATCGAACAGGAGTGCAAAGCCATCAAAAAACTCGGTCCGTTTGAGAATCTGCTGATTGTCACGGGTGAAAATCCGCGTCTGGCCGGCACTGACTACTTGGAAAAGGCTCTGCAGGTATGCCGGCCATATTTCAGCAATCTCACAATCGAAGTGATGCCGCTGAGCGCCGAGGACTATGAACGGCTGACCCACTCCGGACTCAACGGTGTGATATGCTTCCAGGAGACATATCATCGCGAACGCTATAAGGTGTACCATCCTGCCGGCATGAAGAGCAACTTCGAATGGCGTCTCAACGGCTTCGACCGCATGGGTCAGGCCGGAGTCCACAAAATCGGCATGGGCGTTCTCATCGGGCTTGAAGACTGGCGCGCCGATGTGACGATGATGGCCCGCCATCTCAGCTATCTCCACAAAAACTACTGGCGCACGAAATACTCCGTCAACTTCCCGCGGATGCGCCCGTCCGAGTCAGGCTATCAGCCTAATGTCGTCATGAGCGACCGCGAACTGGCCCAGGTCACATTTGCCTTCCGCATCTTCGACCCCGATGTCGATATTTCATATTCGACGCGCGAGAACCACGCCTTCCGCAACAATATGGCGACGCTCGGCGTGACGACCATGAGCGCCGGCTCGCACACCGAGCCCGGAGGCTATGCCACTCACGTCAACTCGCTCGAACAATTTGCAATCAGCGACAGCACAAGCCCAGAGCGCGTGGCTGCCGACTTGCGGGCGCTCGGCCGAGAGCCGGTATGGAAAGACTGGGACCGCATATTCGACGTCGCAAGCGAACGACAATCATAAACGATATGGACTCCGACAGATATGCCCGGCAAATAATGTTGCCGGAAATAGGCGAAGAAGGTCAGCGCAAACTTTCGCAGGCAAGCGTCGCAATAGTCGGCGCAGGCGGTCTCGGCTCAGCCGTGGCCACCTATCTTGCAGGCGCAGGTGTCGGTCGCATACTGATTATCGACCCCGACACGGTCAGTCTCAGCAATCTTCAGCGTCAGGTGCTGTACAGCGAAAGTCAGCTCAATCAGCCGAAAGCCGAGTGCGCCGCAGCCCGTCTGCTCGGGCTCAACAGCAGCATAAACGTCGAGCCACACGCTTGCGCCCTGACGGCCGGCAACGCCCGCAAGCTGCTGCAAGGCTGCACACTCGTGGTCGACTGCACAGACAATTTCGAGGCGCGATACACCATCGACGATGTCTGTTTCGAACTCGGCCTGCCATGGATCTACGGCTCTATCGGCGAATTTGCAGGGCAAGTAAGCGTGATGAACTACCGCACCGGCACTCGCTACAGCGATTTCTACCCCGACCGCGAAGAGCTGTGCGTCCTGCCCCGCACGACCAAAGGAGTAATCGGTACAGTGCCGGGCGTCGTCGGCTCAATCGAGGCCTGCGAAGCCATCAAACTGATAAGCGAATGCGGACAGCCGCTCGACGGCCGGCTCTTCACTATCGACCTTCTGAACATGAATTCCGACATTATTAATTTTCAATAATAATACTCTAATACAACATAAAACCAATGATAAAAGGATTTGACAGTTACGCCAACGAATATGACGCGTGGTTCCTCGAAAACCCCAATGTTCTCGAATCCGAGGTAAGGCTCGTGGCCTCCACGCTTAAAGACGGCGGCAAAATATTGTCGGTCGGATGCGGCAGCGGCCTGTTTGAAAAAATCATCCGCGAAGAATTTGGCATCAACATAAACGACGGCGTCGAGCCATCGGCGTCGATGGCCGAAATCGCGCGTAAACGAGGACTGAACGTCGTCGAAGCCACAGCCGAAGAATTCGACTACCCGGCAGGCAAATACGACACCATCCTGTTCAACGGCTGTCCGAGCTATATCACAGACCTTGCGACTGTGGTCGACAAAGTCTACAAAGCATTGCCCGCAGGCGGCCGCATAGTGCTGGTCGACGTGCCCAAAGAAAGCACCTACGGCATAATGTACAATCTCGCCAAAGCCCTCGGCACATGGCATCATCCGCTGCTCGAAGGCGTCTATCCGCCCAATCCCTATCCGATTGAGCTTGTTAAGATTGCGTCATGGCGCACGACAGCCGAGAAAATAGACTTGGTCAAGAAGTCAGGTTTTCAAAAAATCGAATACGCCCAGACACTTACCACCCATCCGCTATATTCAGACCTGAAAGCTGAAATGCCTGTCGAAGGCTACGACAAAGGCGACTATGTCGCAATAATCGCATATAAATAACCAACAACCAACCGACAAATGAGCAAAGACACTCCGTGGTCGCAACAAGCCTGGCAAAAAGCCGACCACATATACCGACAAATCCTCGAGCTTCCTTTTGTCAAAAAACTTGCCGACGGAAGCCTTGAGTCCGACATATTCAACCGATACATCGGGCAGGACAGCCTATATATAAACCGCTACTGCAAAGTGCTCGCGCATATAGCCGCAAGAGCCAAAGACTCGGACATTACAGAAGCCTTCCTCGACTTCGCCCGCGACGGTGTGGAAGTGGAACGCGCTCTACATTCGCAGTTTATCTCAGACCGCCCGGCTGAAATGTCGCCGGCATGCCGTTTCTATACCGCCATGCTCGAAGCACAGGCGACAATGCCGGTCGAAGTCGAAGCCGCAGCCGTGCTTCCGTGCTTCTGGGTCTACCTCAGAGTCGGAAAGCACATAGCCGCAACTATGCAGGAAGGCAACCCTTACTCGGAGTGGATACAGACCTATTCCGACCCGGCCTTCGACGCATCAAACGACAGAGCCATAGCCATCTGCGACCGTCTCGCCGCAGCAGCTTCGCCTGCGATCAGAGAGCAGATGACACAAATATTTGTTGAATGCACACGCATGGAATGGCTGTTCTGGCACGGCGCTTACACCGACATCAAATGGCCCGAAATCATCAGATGACCCTACATATGAAAACTTACAGCAGAGCACTCACAATCGCCGGCTCAGACCCGTCGGGCGGCGCCGGCATGCAAGCCGACATCAAGACATTCTCCGCACTCGGTGTCTACGGCACTACGGCCATCGTGGCAATAGTCGACGAAAACACCAAAGGGGTCTACGGCGTACATCCCGTTCCCGAAAACTTCGTTGCCGGTCAGATAAGGTCGGTAATCAGCGACATCGGCACTGACGCCGTCAAAATAGGCATGCTCCACAGTCCGCAGCTGATACGCACGGTTCTCGCCACACTGCGCGAATTTCCCGACGTGCGCGACATCGTCCTTGACCCGGTAATGGTGGCCACTTCCGGCGACCCGCTGCTGCAGCCCGACGCCGTAACCACTCTCCGCGACGAACTGATGCCGTATTGCCGAGTCATCACGCCCAATCTCCCCGAAGCATCGTTGCTGCTGGGCGAGACTATCGACCGTCAGGATCAGCTTGAAGACGCCGCAAGACAACTTTCAGGCCTCTATCCCGAAGCCAAAGTTTCAGTGATGCTTAAAGCCGGACATCTGTCAGACAATATGCTGACCGATATATTCTACAACGCTGAGACCGGCCGGACATCACGTCTGAGTTCCGAACGCGTCGACACAGTCAATACCCACGGAACAGGCTGTACGCTCTCGTCGGCCATAGCGGCCTATCTTGCCAAAGGTGCCGGGCTCGACGATGCGGTCAGACTTGCCAAACAATATATCGACGGGGCAATTACCGCCGGTGCGGAATACAAAATCGGCGGAGGCCACGGGCCGGTATACCATTTCTATAAACTTTGGCAATAAATTTGGCTTTGCTCTCGACTTATTCGTATCGTTGGCTTCGCCGAAGATACTTTCGCTCGGCAAAGCTCAAATAAATTTGGCTTTGCTCTCGACTTATTCGTATCTTTGCACTGACATGCACACATTATAGAATGATTGAACGCATCGTAATAATAGACAATGTAGACCCTGTAACTTTCTACGGAGTCAACAACAGCAATATGCAGCTGATTCGCAACCTTTTCCCGAAGTTGCGTATAGCTGCGCGCGGCAACATCATAAAAGTTATAGGCGAAGAAAGCGAGACTGCTGAATTCGAACAGGCCATAAAGCAACTCGAACAATATGTCGAACGTTACAATTCGCTCAGCGAAGATATCATCATCGACATCATAAAAGGCGAAGGCCCAAAGGAAATCAAGCGCGACGACGTCATCATCTACGGCGTCAACGGCAAACCTATCACAGGCCGCACGCCCAATCAGCAGAAACTCGTCGAGGAATTCAGCCACAACGACCTTACGTTTGCTCTCGGCCCGGCCGGGACAGGCAAGACCTATGTGGCGATAGCCCTTGCGGTCCGCGCGCTCAAAAATCGCGAAGCCCGCAAAATCATCCTCTCGCGTCCGGCAGTCGAAGCCGGCGAGAAACTCGGTTTCCTCCCGGGCGACATGAAAGATAAAATCGACCCATATCTGCAACCGCTCTACGATGCGCTCGAAGACATGATACCGCCGATGAAGCTGCGCGAATACATGGACACGAAAGTCATACAGATAGCTCCGCTGGCCTTCATGCGAGGCCGCACGCTCAACGACGCAGTCATCGTGCTCGACGAGGCGCAGAACACCACGCCCCATCAGATCAAAATGTTCCTTACCCGTCTGGGTATGAACGCCAAAATGATTATCACGGGCGACGCAACCCAGATCGACCTCCCGCGCACAACCACTTCGGGCCTCATCCAGGCGCTCAAAGTCCTGCGCGACGTCAAAGGCATAGGCCGCGTCGAATTCAACAAAAAAGATATCATCCGCCACCAGCTCGTGCAGCGCATCGTTGAAGCCTACGAACGCTTTGACGAGCAGCAGAAAACCGCGCCTAAGTCAGACGACACAAACAGCGACACAACAGAAAATCAATAACATAACAATATAATTCTCATTCATCCAATGGCTACAACATTAACGCGCACCGACTTCAAATTTCCAGGACAGACAGCTGTCTACCACGGCAAAGTCCGCGATGTCTACACCATCAACGACAGCATACTCGTGATGGTCGCCACAGACCGCATTTCCGCTTTTGATGTCATCCTACCCGAAGGTATACCCTATAAAGGACAGATGCTCAACCAGATTGCCGCTCAATTTCTTGACGCGACCGCCGATGTTGTGCCAAACTGGAAAATCGCTGTTCCCGACCCCATGGTCACAGTGGGCTACAAATGCGAAGGTTTCAGAGTCGAAATGATTATCCGCGGCTACCTGACAGGCAGCGCTTGGCGCGAATATGCCGCAGGAGCGCGTGAGATCTGCGGTGTGAAGCTTCCCGACGGAATGCGCGAGAACGAGCGTTTCCCCGAACCTATCATAACTCCGACAACAAAAGCAGATGCAGGCCACGACGAAAACATTTCGCGCGAAGAAATCATCTCGCGCGGCATCGTCAGCAAAGAAGACTACGAGCAGATGGAACGCTACACCCGCGAACTCTTTGCAATCGGCACACGCATGGCTGCCGAAAAAGGTCTGATTCTCGTCGACACAAAATATGAATTCGGCAAACTCGGCGACCGGGTAATCCTCATCGACGAAATCCACACTCCCGACTCGTCGCGCTATTTTTATGCTGACGGTTACGAACAGCGCTTCATCGCCGGCGAACCTCAGCGTCAGCTCTCCAAAGAATTTGTCCGTCAGTGGCTTATGGACAACGGTTTTATGGGCAAGGCCGGACAGAAAGTTCCCGAAATGACGCCAGAAGTTTGCAAAAGCATATCCAACAGATACATAGAGCTTTACGAGCATATTACAGGCAAACCGTTTGTCAAAGCTCCCGAAGAGCATCTCGCACAGCGAATCGAACGCAACGTCCTCGACTGTCTCGACCGTCTTTAAGCAGGTGGAAGTCAAAGCTGAACACATAAAGCCCTACGACAGCGCGGGAGTCAAGTCGGTTCAGGTGCGTCAGATGTTCGACTCCATCGCACCCGCCTACGACTGGATGAACCGCGCCATGACTTTCGGCGTCGACAAATCATGGCGTCGGAAAGCCGTGAATATTGTAGCCGCCGAAAAGCCGGAGCACATAGTCGACATCGCCACAGGCACGGGCGACCTCGCAATCGCCATGGCAAAGACCATGCCACAGGCGCGCATCACAGGCGTCGACCTATCTGAAGGCATGATCAACATAGGCAACATCAAGATAGCCGACGCCGGTCTTGACAAGCGTGTCAAGCTCGTCTGCGGCGACTGCCTCGACCTGCCTCTGGAGTCATGCAGCGCCGATGTCATTACGGTCGCCTACGGCGTGCGCAACTTCGAGCACCTCGACAGGGGTTATGCCGAGATGTTCCGTGTACTCCGTCCGGGCGGACTGCTTTGTGTACTCGAACTGTCGACGCCTGTCAACCCCGTAGTCAAGCCGTTCTATTCACTCTATACCCGCGTATTCATTCCCATGCTCGGCCGGCTCGTTTCTAAAGATACAAGGGCCTACAGCTACCTGCCCGAAAGCATCGCTGCCGTGCCTCAGGCCGACGAAATGCTGTCGCTGATCGCGCAGGCCGGTTTTGCCGAAACAGCCTTCCGCCGCATGACTTTCGGCGTCTGTACGCTCTACACCGCGCGCCGTCTAAAATAAACATTCCATAATTCAATCAATATATGTCAAAAAATATATTCGCCGCCATATATCTGTCTATCGCAGCTTTTTCGATTCCGACAGCAGTCGGACAGGAAATTCTGTCGACCGAAGTCGAAGACACTCCACAACAGATCGAAATGCTTTCGGGCTGGACCGACGAAGTCCCCGACAGCACGACTTTCGCTCCCGACAGCACGATTTATGCACCCGACGGACGCCGTTGGGACGAAATGCTTCCGGCTGAGGTTGTCGGTTTCGCTCTCGACACAACAATCGTGATGCCGCCGCTGCCCAATTATTTTTTCATGCCCGCAGTCTACGACCACTTTGAGTTCCGCGACACAGTCGCCATGATGGACCCGATGTTCAGCGGAAGGCCCGAATTGCGCTGGCTTGAAGAACAGATGGTGCTGCAAAAAAGCATGGAACGCATGAAATTCAATTTCTTTTTCAGACACCCTGAAAAAGTGCTTTACAACACAGCCATGTTGCCACAGGCGCCCAAAGAATACCGCGCCGTAATCGACCCGACGAGCCACACCGTCGAAATCAAGGAAATCGTAGTCGAACCTGTCAAAGGGACTACCCTTACGGCAGACGAGGTCAAGAAGCGCCACTGGATACGCAAGTTCGAGGCCTCGTTGCTTTTCACACAGGCATACGTCTCTCCCAACTGGTATCAGGGCGGCAACAACAACACCAACATATCAGGCAACCTCTTCTACAACGTCAAGCTCAACCAGCAGTATCATCCGAACCTCATTTTCGACTTTACCGCACAGTATAAACTCGGCCTCAACAGCGCTCCCAACGACACTCTGCGCAACTACAGCATCTCGGAAGACCTCCTGCAGCTCAACACCATTTTCGGTGTCAAGGCCGCAAAACGCTGGTACTATTCATTTACCGGCCAGTTCAAGACCCAGATGCTCAACTCCTACACGACCAACACACGCAATCTGCGTTCGGCCTTCCTGTCGCCCGGCGAATTTACCGGCGGTCTCGGTATGACATATGACTACTCAAACAAAAAGAAGACATTTACCTTCTATGCTTCGCTTGCGCCTCTGTCATACAACCTAAAGATCTGCACCAACAAAGAGCTTGATGAAACACGCTACGGCATTCACAAGGATCACACGACTCTGAGCACCTACGGTTCTACGGCCGAGTTCAAATTGTTCTGGCGACTTGCCTACAACATTACTTTCGACTCGCGTCTGTTCACATTCTCCAACTTCGAACGCATACAGTCCGACTGGGAAAACACCCTGCGCTTTGAAATCAACCGCTTCCTGTCGACTCAGATTTACGCCCATCTACGCTACGACACCAACGGAGTTCCGGCCGAAGGCACCAAATGGAAGAAACTCCAGGTCAAAGAAATATTCTCGCTCCGTTTTACCTATAAATTCAGCTCGATCTGATAAATTCAGTTCCTTCCGATGACACTGCGTCTGCTCTCTCTGATATGCCTTTTTCTCATCGCCGACGGCATCAATGCCGCCGACGGTTCGTTCAGCCGCGCCAAAATGCGCGAGCTCATCGACCGTAGCGCCGACCCGCTATGCGGCATCTGGCAGATGGGAGGCGACGGAGCGACCGTGGCCATCATCCCCGAGAAAGCATCTTCGGCCAGATTCGACATCATCCTTGTTGATTCGCCCGATATGTCAGTGCTTCCCGGCAAAACCATCGGCCACGCTGTCGCAACCGGCAAATCAGGCACTTACGACGCATCAATCAAAAGCGAACGCGCCATAGGCAAACGCACCCACCGCTTCATCATCAGCCTGACCAAAGAAGGAGACCTTGAGTTCAGCTCATATAAAAAAGGACGGAGCATTGCGCTATGGCGCTGGATACCTTATCTTTACCGCATAAGCGTATCCGACCGCGACACACGTCCGACATCTGCCGACGGCGCCACCCGTCTATATCCGTCTAACCGCTCATTCCGACCTGTCGTCCTATGAAATGGCTATTTATCACTATTTTATCAGCCATTCTATCGACATCGGCAGTTTTCGGGCAGCACACAACCCGTAGCCGCCTGAAGCCGTCACGTCCCGCCAAATCAGCGTCTGAAGCCGTCCGCGACACGGTCGCATGCGCCGGCGACACTGCCGCCCTTGTCTTCTCAGGATATGACAAGCTCCTCCGCTCGACCAAAGAAAGCTTTTTTGTAAGCAACCGCACCGACAGCCCCATTACACGCCTGATATTCAACATCGAATATCTCGACATGAACCGCCGCACACTCGACAGCCGCACCGACAGCGTCGAGATAAAACTGCCGCCGGGCGGCACTCGCCGGGTCGACATACCGTCGTGGGACAGACAGAAAACATTCTATTATTACCGTTCGCCTCAGCCGAAAACCGCACAGGCCACGCCCTACCGCGTCCGCATCTCTCTTGTTGCCGCTCTTGGCGAAGAGGCACAAAACAAACGATAAAAACATAAGATTATGAAAATTGCAATCATAGCAGCGATGTCAAAGGAGCTTGCACTCCTTATACCAATGATTTCCGACCACTCGACCGTCACGGTCAACGGCATAGTCTTCCACACCGGCCGCATCGGCGACCATAGCGTCATAGCTTCGGAATGCGGCATTGGAAAAGTCAATGCCGCAATCGGAACCATGACCGTAATCGACACCTTCCATCCCGACATGGTCATAAACACAGGCGTCGCCGGGGGCACAGGCCGCCGGGCAGGCATACTTGACACCGTCATTGCCGACCGTATAGCTTACCACGACGTATGGTGCGGACCGGGAACAGTTCCCGGTCAGGCCGCCGGCTGCCCGATGACCTTCGACTGCCCCTTCCCCGACAGCCTCTTCGAAGGACTCGACGTCATGCGGGGCATGGTCGCCTCGGGCGACATATTCGTCAGTCGGCGCGAAGAAGTCGATCACATACTCGAAGTTTGTCCCGACGCTGTCGCCGTCGACATGGAGTCAGCCGCCATTGCTCAGGTCTGCTGGCTGAAGAGTGTGCCCTTCCTGTGCATACGCGTAATCAGCGACACTCCCGGCGGAACTGACAACATCGCCCAATATGAAAACTTCTGGACCGACGCTCCTGCCCACACATTCGCAACCCTGACCGCAATCCTCAGCCGGCTCTGATGAAAGACATCCGCCCGGTCAAAGGCAGATATTATATTGAAGAACTGATTTCGCAGGGCGAACATGAACAGCAGGATTTCAAATTCCTGATTTCCGACGCCCGCAAAATCGCACGTTCGATTTCGGCTTTCGCCAACAACGGCGGAGGCAGGCTGCTTATTGGGGTCAAAGACAACGGAGTGGCGGCCGGAGTCCGCAACGAAGAAGATATATATGTGGTCGAACAGGCCGCGCAGCGCTACTGCCGTCCGTCGCAGCAAGTCGAGTTTACCGCTTTCAACGTCGGCGCGGGAGTCGTAGTGATCCGCGCATCGGTCGCGGCAGCCGACGAAAAACCCGTGTTTGCATGCGACACTGACGGCCGCTGGAAAGCATTCTTCCGCGTCGCCGACGAAAACATTGTAGCCGACCCGCTGATGGTCAAGGCCTGGCAGTTCAGACACAGTCCCGACGCCGACGCCATGATATTCAAACTCTCTGAAACCGAAAGCCGGCTGCTTGAGCTGATCGACTGCGCGTCCGACCGACTGACAGTGCGCGACATCTCGATTGCGCTGCATATCGCCATGTCGCATGCCGAAGACCTCGTAGTCCGTCTCGCCGCCCTCGGCATCATCGAATTCCGCCACATGGGCAACGGCATTTTCTCCCTCGTCAGGCCCTGACGGCGCAGCTCCGCCCGATTCCGGCGCTATTGACCGTATGGATAAAAAATCGTAAATTTGCGGCATGAATTCGCAACTGCATGATGCCTGGGACAGAGAACATCTCTGGCATCCATATACATCTACAATAGACCCGCTTCCGACCTATCTCGTTGACCACGCCGAAGGCGTTGAAATAGTCCTTGCCGACGGCACACGACTCATCGACGGCATGTCGTCATGGTGGTGCGTGAGCCACGGTTACAACAACCCGCGGCTCAATCAGGCCGCTAAAGACCAGATCGACGCCATGAGCCATGTGATGTTCGGCGGTCTTACCCATCGTCCGGCCATCGATTTGGGAAAAATGCTGCTCTCGATGGCGCCGAAGGAGATGCACAATGTGTTTTACGCCGATTCGGGGTCTGTTGCGGTGGAAGTGGCCATGAAAATGGCCGTGCAGGCTGCCGTGGCCCGCTCGGGTTCTCACAAAAAGACCAACTTCGTGACTATCAGGCGCGGATATCACGGCGACACCTGGAACGCCATGAGCGTCTGCGACCCCGTCACGGGCATGCACGGCGCTTTCGGAGCCGCTTTGCCCGTGCGCTACTTCGTTCCCTCGCCCTCGTCGCGTTTCGACGGAGAATGGAATCCCGATGACATACTGCCGATGAAGGAAGTCATCGAAGCCCACCGCGACGAACTCGCGGCCGTAATCCTCGAGCCTGTAGTTCAGGGAGCGGGAGGCATGTGGTTCTATCATCCGCAGTATCTCAGAGAGCTTCGCGAGCTTTGCGACCGCCACGGCCTCTATCTCATATTCGACGAAATCGCCACAGGCTTCTGGCGCACCGGGCGCTGTTTCGCTCTCGAACACGCCGGCGTCGTGCCCGACATCATGACCATAGGCAAAGGCCTGACAGGCGGCTTCATGACTCTGAGCGCCGTCATGACCACACGCGACGTGGCCGACACCATTTCGCGGGGCGAAGCCGGTGTCATGATGCACGGCCCTACATTTATGGCCAATCCGCTGGCATGCGCCGTAGCTCTGGAGTCGCTCCGGATTTTCAACGAACAGGACATGCCCGCGCGTGTCGCGCATATACAATCAGTCATCAGCGAAGAAATCGCCCCGGCCCGGCAGCTGCAGTCTGTCGCCGACGTCCGCGTGCTCGGCACGATAGGCGTCATCGAGATGCGCAGGCCCGTCGACGTGGGCCAATTCCAGAAAGAGTGTGTCAGCCGCGGAGTGTGGATTCGTCCTTTCGGGCGCAATGTCTACATCATGCCGCCCTTCATCATCGACGACGAGCGTCTGCGCTATCTTGTCCGACAGATGGTAGAGCTTGTAAAGTAACACTATGGACATCAACGCTACACTCCGACAACTCGAAGACTCCGGCAACTTCCGCCGTATACCCGGCGAGACCGACGGCAACATCGTCGACCTGTCGTCAAACGACTATCTCGGACTGGCTTCGCGTATCGACCTGCGTCAACAATTCTTCTCACAATATCCTGCCGCGTCGCTGCCAATGAGCGCATCGGCCTCAAGACTGCTCGGAGCGCGACAGCGCGAATTCGACGCGTTCGAACATCTGCTCGGCGAAGCCTACGGCCGCTCCGCCCTGCTGTTCAACAGCGGCTACCACGCCAATGTCGGTCTGATTCAGGCGCTTGCCGACAAGCAGACACTAATCGTGGCCGACCGACTCGTCCACGCAAGCATAATCGACGGCATACGTCTCTCCGGCGCACCCTTTGTGCGCTTCCGTCATAACGACTACGATCATCTCCGCAGCATAATTGCCGACAAGGGCAGCTCCTTCGCCAACATACTCATCATCGCCGAAAGCGTCTACAGCATGGACGGCGACCGAGCCGACATCGACCGGCTCATCGAAGTCCGCGACTCTTGCGGCAACCGGGCAATGCTCTATATCGACGAAGCCCACGCCGTCGGAGTTCTCGGCCCTGCCGGACTCGGCCTGTCCATGGCCTACGCCCATCACGACAAAGTCGACATAATCGTCGGCACTCTAGGCAAAGCTCTGGCCTCGGCCGGCGCCTACACCGTGGTCTCCCGACGGCTGCGTGATTTCTTCGTCAACAAAGCGCGCAGCCTGATATTCTCTACAGCCCTTCCGCCGATCAACATAGCCTGGAGCAACTTCATTTTCAGCCGTATGATGAACATGGACAGCGAGCGCAGCCGCCTTGCGTCGCTATCCCGACAGCTCACCGAAGCCATAGGCGCCGATGAGCCGGGCCACATCAGGCCGCTGATTGTCGGCGACCCTCACAAAGCCGTCGACCTCTCACGCCGGCTGCTCCAACTGGGCTACAAAGTCCTTCCCATACGCACCCCGACCGTGCCGCCGGGCACCGAACGCCTCCGTTTCAGCCTCTCGGCCGACCTCGCCGACAGCGACATCGCCGGACTCGCCCAAGCTCTCCAAACCGTCAACCGCAACCGCCAATGAAGCAGCTCTTTGTCAAACGCAGTCACTCCGACCGCCTGCTGCTCATATTCGCAGGCTGGGCCATGGACGCCAATCCCTTCCGCCATGTATCGCGCCCCGGCTACGACACTCTGGTCGTCTGGGACTACCGCGATTTGTCGATTGACTGGTCTGAAGCCGCCGCCTACGACGAAATAGTCCTCATAGCCTGGTCGATGGGAGTCTACGCCGCATCGATGACCATCCACTCCATCGACCACCTCATTACATCCAAAATTGCCGTCAACGGCACCCTTTCGCCCGTCGACAATCTCCACGGCATTCCCGAAGCCATCTTCGAAGGCACTGCCACATCGCTCGACGAGCGAAACCTCCGCAAATTCTTCCGCCGCATGTGTGGCGACAGGCCGACGACCGAGCGCTTCATGGCCACCGGGCCACAACGCCCTGTCGGCGAACTCGTCGACGAGCTCCGCGCCATATACCCCGAGCCCTGGTTTGCCAACCCAAAGGTCACTCGCTGGGACAGAGCCGTCATCGGCCGCGACGACGCCATCTTCCCCGCATGCAACCAGCAGCGTTCATGGCAGGAACTATCCGTGCCGGTCAACGTTGTCGACCGTCCACACTATATCGACCTGCAGGAAATTGCCGACGCATATATAATAGATAAGCAGCGAGCCGCCGAACGCTTCAACGCCGGTCGCGAGACATACGACGACAATTCTCCCGTACAGTTCGAGATTGTCGACGACCTCATGTCCGACGTCTTCAGACTGAGGCTTCAGAACCGCATTTCCACTCCCGGAGCGGCATCTCTTGAAATCGGTTGCGGCACAGGCGCTCTGACCCGCCATCTCTCGATGCTCACACGCCACGGCTTCCTCTACCTCTGGGACACCAACAGCCTTCCGCCCGAAGGCTATGCCGACGCGCGCTTCCTCAGCTGCGACGCAGAGCTGCAGATATGCCGCACACCCTCGGACCGCTTCGACCTCATCGCCACAGCCTCCACCGTCCAGTGGTTCAACTCCCCCGCCCGTTTCCTCAACGAATGCTACCGCGTCCTACGGCCCGGCGGACTCGTGCTGCTCACATCTTTCATCCGAGGCAACATGAACGAACTTTCGACAGCGGCCGACGTCGCCCTGCCCTTGCCCGACGAAAACGGCTGGATGACAATGATTCCCCACGGGTTCGAAATCCTCTCCTCCAAAACCCGCGACTACGACATGGCCTTCGACTCTCCGCTCGACGTCCTGCGCCATCTCAAGCTATCGGGCGTCAACGGCCTCGGCCGCAGCTCGTCGGCAATCAGCGGTCCGGCCTTTGTCCGCCGCTACCCGCGCATGCTCGACGGCCGCTGCCACCTCACATTCCGAACAATCAGATTAATTCTCAGTAAAAATGTCTGAAACCATATTCATCTCCGGCATCGACACCGATGCCGGCAAATCTTACTGCACAGCATGGCTCGCCCGCCGCTTCATGGACAGCGGCCTTAGCGTGGCCACACAGAAATTCATCCAGACAGGCAACGTCGGCCGCTCCGAAGACATCGAGCTGCACCGCCGCCTATGCGGCACAGGCCCGCTCCCCGAAGACGCCGACCTGACCACCGCGCCCGTCATCTTATCATACCCCGCCTCAGCCCAGCTCGCCGCCCGCCTCGACAATCGCGACATCGACGTCAGCGCTATCGACCGCAGCCGTCAGCTGCTCGCATCGCGCTACGACGTCCTTCTCATCGAAGGCGCAGGCGGACTGATGGTGCCCCTGACCGACGATTTCTTTACCATCGACTACATCGCCACGCGTCAGCTCCCCCTTGCTCTGGTCACTAACGGCGTTCTCGGCTCTATCAACCACACCGTCCTCAGCCTCGAAGCCATCGCCGCAAGAGGCCTGCAGCTGAAATATCTCCTCTACAACACCCATTTCGACTCCGACGCCGTCATCGCTCAGGACACCCGCGAATTCATCGCCCGCTATGTCGCCCGCCACTTCCCCGACGCCGAAATGCTCATAGTCCCGTCACTGTCTTAACTTAATAGTCTTTATTTTTGTCAGGTCGCTTTAAATTAAGTACCTTTGCATAACAATATGGACAATATCAAGATAGCCATAACCAAAGAACAGATTGCAATGCTTCCCCCCGTCATTTACGACGGAGGCATTCAAGTAGTCGACACCCCCGAAAAAGCCCGTGTCGCCCTGCGCGAACTTACTCGCGCTCAAATCGTCGGATTCGACACCGAGACAAGACCCTCATTCACTAAAGGACGAACCCACAAAGTCGCCCTGATGCAGCTCGCCACCGACGATTTCTGTTTCCTCTTCAGGCTCAACAAACTCGGCTTCCCCGACGCCCTCAAAGATTTCATCAGCGATCCGGCCATAACTAAAATCGGGCTCTCGGTCCACGACGACTTCAAAAGCATATCCCGCTCCTGCGAAATCGACCCACACGGCTTCATCGAGCTTCAGGACTACACCAAGCAGTTCTGCATCGCCGACAACTCTCTTCAGAAGATTTTCGCCATCGTTTTCGGCCGCTGCATTTCCAAAAGCCAGCGACTTACCAACTGGGAAGCTCCCGAGCTCACTCCCCATCAGCAGAACTATGCCGCTGTCGACGCATGGGCTTGCCTGAAATTATACCGTTGCCTCAGCTCCGGCAACTTCAACCCCGCCGACTCGCCCTACATCGTTGTCGACAACCCCGACATCGCTGTCAACGCCTAAAAGAACAAAAATGAAACTCAGACGTTCAACTTTTATTCCGCTTATCCTCCTGGTCTACCTCGCTATAATGGCGGTCTACGGATGGAAACAGTACTCGGCCGGTCAGATGAGCGCGGCCTACTTCTTCGGCGTCATCGCCGCCACGCTCGCCGTCATCATACTGCTCCATTTCAGCCTCCGCCGACGCGAACGCCTCAGAGACGAACGTCAGGCCGATATGAAGCAAAACGATAATTCAAAAAACAATTAACCACATAACATTATGGCTCAAAAAGCATTACTGATGATCCTCGACGGTTGGGGTATTGGCAACCGCACTAAAAGCGACGCTATTTATTCAACTCCGACTCCCTACTGGGACTATCTCCTTCAGAACTTCCCCCACTCCGAACTCCTCGCCGGTGGCGAAAGCGTCGGCCTCCCCGACGGTCAGATGGGCAACTCCGAAGTCGGCCACCTCAACATCGGCGCCGGACGTATCGTCTATCAGGATCTCGTCAAAATCAACCGTGCCATCAAAGACGGCTCAATCCTCGAAAATCCCGAAATCAAAAGCGCGTTCCAATACGCTGCCGACCACAAATGCGGCATCCACTTCATGGGACTGACTTCCAACGGCGGCGTCCACTCTTCGCTCGACCATGTCTTCGCCCTCTGCGACATCGCCGCTCACTACAAACTCGACAAAGTCTTCCTCCACTGCTTCATGGACGGCCGCGAC
>JAGAOW010000032.1 GCA_017889945.1 Muribaculaceae bacterium | reverse complement strand
CTATCCGTACAGTTTGATTCAATCAAGATGACTCTAGATTAATCAAGCTTAATCCCGTTTAATCCCTCTCGGCCCATTATTCCCGCTGTTCAACCATAAATAATCATTTTCGATAATTTTTTCTCTAAATAATTTGCAAGATATAATTTCTTATATTATCTTTGCATCGTGAAAATCACACAGCACAATGCAATCCAAGGAGAGAGGGTAGGAGATTGCTTTCGCAAATGATTTCGACAACATGTTTGATTGACTTTCACTAATAAGTGAAATAATGGGTAAAAAGTTTGGGCGAACTTTTTCGAGTGGAAGAAGAAAGTCAGTCATTATCAGTTGAAAGAAAACTTGCATCAGCAATCATCAATTTCATTGCTCCGTGCGCCTTTCACACCAATAAATAATAATTATAACCTTAAAAATTTGTACCTATGTATTCAAAAACCTGTATTCAGACCCCCTCGCTCTATGCGACTTTTATTGTTAATATCAACAGTGTTACTCATGTCGCCAGTCATCCGGCCCGAACCATCCGCCCGGTCATCCGGCCCGATCCTTCAGCTCGGTCATCTGACCCCCTTCCTCGGTGCGACTTTTATCGTCCGATCCGTCTGACTCGTCTGACTCACAAGTGTCCGGTTAAATTTTTAACAATGGCGTCTAAGTTGTTATCTCATAGTTTTTAAGAGGCAATGTACTTACTCGGAGGATTTAGAAACTAATTTTTGGGGGCTTTCGTGAGGAAAGAACAAAATGTAATAAATTCGTTTAGGCAGATTAATATGTATGCTTGGCAGTAGTGATATTTTGCTATCGATTGACCCTAAAATTGACTGTCAGCAAATTGTTATTTTTTTAACCGGACAGCTGTGCGTCTGACTCGTCCGATCCAGCTACCGCAGCCGACTCGTCCTTCCACGCCCGCCTTAGTTATTCGTGTTAATTGTTGTAAATAATTATTAATTACAGTAAACCGCTGCGATTGCTGATAATTTATGCCTACATTTGCAAGCAATGATTAAATTAAATTAAACCATGAAAACATTTCTTAATATCATCTGGTACTTTCCATTCTTTGGATTCGTATTCGCCATTTTGACTGCTATAAACGGTCTGTTTTGGTGTCTGACCGTCATCGGTTTGCCGCTCGGACTCGGACTGCTGCAAATTGCCAAATTCCTCTTCGCCCCTCACACCTACGAACTCATTTCGCAGAAAGATCTCAGCGCCGCCAAAGGTGAAAGCCGCAATCAGGCATGGGTGATTTTCTCTGCCATTATCAGGGTTTTATATTTCCCCATCGGCTTGCTGCTGGCTATTCTATACATCTTTATTGCTATCGCCAACTTCATATCCATCATCGGCATACCCAACGGCCTGGTATATGTCAAACTTATTCCGGCTGTGTTCAACCCGGTCGGCAAAGTCTGTGTCGGAGGGGCTATCGCACGCAAAATCAGGGCTGATAAAGAGCAGGCCAAGGTAGACAATTATTTTGGCAACACTCCGGCGGCCAATCAAAACGCAAGTTGCAATGTAACTCAACCGAGCAACAGCGTCGCATCATCAGAGGACGATAGTGCCGACCGTCCCAAACCCAACACACCCCGGAATCTTTCCGACGAAAAATTGGCCGAGGTTCTAAGCCACCCGACAATGTACCGAGCTGAAGTTGTCGAAGCCTGCCGCAAGGAAAAGGATATACGCGACAACATAGCCGCGACCATGCCCGAAATCGAGGCCATGCCGATGGACAAAATCATCGAGATTGCCCAGTCGCCGAAAACATATTCTCCTGTCGCCGTCCGCTGCGCACAAATTCTGATGAAAAAAGAAGACGACCGTCGCAAAGCTGCCCTTGCCGAACAACAGCGCCGTGAAGAGGCCGAGTTGCAGGCTCGGAGAGAAGCCGAACTACAACGCCGCAAAGAGCAGATGCAACAAGTTCTTGAGCTCATCAAGAAATGGAAATATGCCATCGGCGCAGCTGTCATAGCCATTGCTGCCATTTGGTATGGCCTGTGGGTCGTATCCGATTCGCATCGTTTCAATGTCATGGCCGACGCATCATTTGAAGGCGATTATGAAAAGGTCATCGACTATGCCAAGAAAATCGACAATCCCGATTCGAAATACTATCAGCCTGCACTCATTTTAGGTCTGTCAAACGCGCAAATTGCCTATCAGCTTAGTGACAAGGCCAAAAATGATTCGATAATTCTCCGGAAACGCCTTGACGATTATGTCGAATCAACCCCGTTCAATGAGGAGAATTTCCTGTCGCACAACTTCTACTGGCGACAAGTTTACGAAAGCATAGATAAAACCATAAATGGCACTACAGCTATTGATGACAATTGGTTACGCATCGCAAATGCTTATGAGAATTGTGAAGTTTCCGAATCTTCCGGCGTGTGGGAGCATGTCGTATTTGCAGCAGGCTATGCTTACTTTATGAGTGAAAATTACAATGCAGCTGCGCTATTGTTTGAACGGATAGTAAACGCAGATGGAGATGTATCAAAATATGCCTCTGCCTATCTCGGAATAATCAATCTTTTCAGTCTCAACAGTAATCCTTGTTCGCGCAAAGAAGCCTATGCTATGTTGCTTGACGGTCCATATGACGGAGCATTGTCATTCTATAAAGGTCTTGCCGAACTATTCAGCCGCAGAAATGACTTTGAAGAGCGCCTTAATAATGCGCAGTTTAGCTTTGGAGCCGCATCTGCTCCGGCTGGCACATTCGATTCCGAAGCTATAAATTTCTGCAACGAAGCTGTAAGCAAAATAATAGAAACTGAATCATGGAAATACTCCGGTTTCTATAGCGGTAACTGGAGATATATCGGTCCGACAAAAGTCGTCGGTTGGACTACATATGCCGACGGATGGGCCATCGAATACAATAATGATGCTATAATATACGGCAAATGGAAATTTGATACAGCCACCAATGAAAGTTCCCTACAATCATATATTTGGCTGGATGACGATTCAGGAAATCGAATATTTTATTTAAGTCTTGATGATGGTAGTGGCATGGTAGCAAGTAAAGGAGGAGTACGTCCATTTGATTATCAGACTTCTGCGAACTTGTTATGTGAACCTATAACACTCAGTACTATTTACGGTT
Organism: Muribaculaceae bacterium; assembly: GCA_017889945.1. GTDB lineage: Bacteria > Bacteroidota > Bacteroidia > Bacteroidales > Muribaculaceae > CAG-873. The sequence continues at coordinate 2,368 of JAGAOW010000032.1, read as the reverse complement.
TTTATTTATCCCCGCTTTACGACAAGAAGAAATACGACAAACTGATGGAGAGGTATGCCGATGAAGAGTGTATGGACGAGTATATGGGCGAAGAAGACTACGACTAACAATCAACTGTATATCTGATATATAACTACGGGTCGAGTTGTTAAGCCTTGACCCGTAGCACGTTTCAACTATTTATTTATGAGAGCCTCAGAACCCGGTTTCACAACCAAATCATGAGGGCAAGGGATGATATGATGCGTATCTCTTTCCTTGTTACGCTATCTGTATAACGAATCTACAGAGATAAATCTCTGATATATACACTAAAAGAGTTTAAGAAGCTGTTAAAATTTTTAGAGCCGGCCCTTATTGTCTGAATTCAACTCGACATATCGGCCGTCGGCCTTGACAGCGCCATGGTCAATCAGATCGCGAAGCACCTCGCCGGCAAGTCGGCGGCACGTCGGGAACGAAGCTATCAGGCTGTCGCTGCTGACCCTGCCATATTGGCGCAGACGCGTCAGAATTTCATACGACATGGCAGCCGTATCGCCGCTGTCATGCTCGGTCTGACGACGGCCTCGGCACACGTCGCACATGCCGCAGTCGCCTGCATTCTCTTCGCCGAAATATTGTAGCAGTATCCGCGATCGGCATGTCTCTTCGTCAAACGCGAAGCGCTTCATGGCGTCGAGACGCTCGCGACAGCGCTCGCGTCGCTCCTCATAGACCGACGTGGGGATGACAAGATAGCGGGGCAGCTCACGCGAGGTGGGATAATAGACATATGGAGTCATGCGTCGCGGGATGTAGTGGATGACATGCATACGCGACAGAGTGACCAACGCAGTAGTCACTGCAAGTTCGGTCGAGCCGATGGACGAAGCTATGCGCTGCTCGCTGATGGTAACATAGTCGGAGAACAGCCCCGGGTAGATGCGCAGCACGGCTTGAAAAACATTCTCCGTCGGCTCGTCCAAGTCGAGGCTGTAGAAGTCGCTTTTGTCGACGAGTATCATCACTCGCGACAGGGTCAGCGACTCGTCGGAGTATTCGATATATCCGGCGCGGGTCAGAATCGCCAGCGCGCTCCGGGTCATGGTGGGGTTTAGTTTGAATGTCTGACAGAAGCGGGAGAAATCACATTCATAGATTTTGCTATATCCTCCTCCGACAATGACGTCGAGGAAGTTGCCGAGCAACTCGTAGACTTTCAGAATGAATTCTTTCGGGGGAAAGGCTTCGCCGAGACGGCGCGTGAGCAATGCTTTGTCTGATTTGGCCACAAGCAGGACGGCATAGGAATGCAGTCCGTCGCGACCCGCGCGCCCTGCCTCCTGATAGTACTCTTCGAGTGACGAAGGTATATCGTAATGCACGACCACTCTGACATCGGGCTTGTCTATGCCCATGCCGAAGGCGTTGGTCGCCACTATCACTCTGGTCAGTCCGCTCTTCCAGCGATCCTGACGGTCTGCCTTCTCTTCGGGCGAAAGGCCGGCGTGATAGTAGTCGGCCGAGATGCCTGAGGCTCTCAGCATGTCGGCAAGCTCACGGCTGCGGCGGCGCGAGCGCACATAGATTATCGCCGTGCCGACAGTGTTGGAGAGCACGCGCAACAGTCTGCCCTCCTTATGCTCGTCGCGCCTGACTATATAGCTGATGTTGTCGCGGGCGAAGCTGCGGGCGAAGACCTTGGGGCGGTACATTTTCAGCCGCTCGGCTATGTCGCGGACGACATCGGGCGTGGCTGACGCAGTCAGGGCAAGAACCGGCACGGCCGGAAAGAGTTCGCGCACTGTACAGATGTTAAGGTAGGACGGACGGAAGTCATAGCCCCACTGCGAGATGCAATGCGCCTCGTCGACGACGAGCGCCGCGAGTTTCCACTGCTTTAGTTCGTCGACAAAAGCGTTCTGCTTCAGCTTCTCGGGAGAGACATAGGCCAAAGGCACTTTGCCGAGACGACAGCGGTCGAGCGCCAGACGCGTCTCACGGCGAGTGAGACCCGAATGAAAATATACGGCACGGATGCCGCGCTCATAGAGATTGTCGACCTGATCTTTCATCAGAGACACAAGCGGCGACACCACAAGTGTGATGCCGTCGAGCATCATCGCGGGCACTTGAAAAGTCAGCGACTTGCCTCCGCCTGTCGGAAGCAAACCGATGGTGTCGTTGCCGGCGAGGAGCGAATCAATGATTTCGCCCTGCATGGGGCGGAACGCGTCATAGCCCCAATAGCGCCGGAGAACGTCAAGCCGAGTCATCGGTCATTTGCAGATGTGAATCTGCTTGACGAGAAGTTGCAAGGTCGAGGCGGCGTTGCGATGTTTATTTTCTTCGATAGTGAAGCAGATGTCAAAACGCTTGCCGGCAT
>JAGAOW010000031.1 GCA_017889945.1 Muribaculaceae bacterium | reverse complement strand
TTCCATCTTCCCGGAATTGAGGATAAGGTTGTCCTTATCGACTCGGTTTCGAAACGATATAACGAATGCGGCATACGCATCGGAGCGCTCATTACCAAACATGAAGAGCTGAAAGCCAACGTGATGAAATTCTGTCAAGCCCGTCTGAGTCCGCCCCTGTTGGGTCAGATTGTGGCTGAGGCAAGCATCGATACTCCAAAGGAATATATGCTTGAGACATATAACGAATATGTCGAGCGTCGCAAGTTCCTCATCGACAGTCTCAATAAGATCCCCGGCTGCTACTCGCCCATACCTATGGGAGCTTTCTACACCGTGGTCCGTCTGCCGGTCGACGATGCCGACCGTTTCTGCCGCTGGTGTCTTGAGGAATTCAACTATGAAGGCGAAACTGTCTTCATGGCTCCCGCCTCAGGCTTCTACACCACACCCGGCATGGGCAAGGATGAGGTGCGTATGGCCTATGTGCTCAAGCGCGAAGACCTTGCCCGCGCGATGGTCGTCCTCGAAAAAGCTCTCGAAGCTTATCCCGGACGCAAAATATAAACTGTTTTGCCTTAAGGCACGAAAAAGCCGGACCTTGGCTTGCAAGGGTCCGGCTGAATTTTTTTGGGAATGGCGTTGTGACTACTGTTGCTTAGCGGTGGTCTGCGAAACGTTCTTGCAGTTTTTTGCGAGCGAAGAAAATGCGGCTCTTGACTGTTCCCAAAGGAAGGTTCATCTGTTCTGCAATTTCATTGTACTTGTAACCGGCGACATGCATCGAGAACGGAATGCGATATTCATCGGCGAAGCTGTTGATGGCGTCAGAGATTTCAGATGCGCCAAGTGAGCCTTCCGGAGTCTCGAGGCCGGAGTCCTGAGAGAGATTGAGATGATAGAGATTTTCAGTCGTGTCGACGATAGTTGCTGTGCGCATGCCTCTGCGGTAGTTGTTGATGAAGACATTGCGCATGATTGTAAACACCCAGCCTTTGAAATTTGTGTTTTCGGCAAATTTGTCTTCGTTTTCGAGGGCCTTGAGGGTTGTGTCCTGTAACAAATCGTATGCGTCGTCACGATTTGAAGTAAGCATGTAGGCAAAATTCAGGAGGTTGTCCTGCAGGTTCATTAAATTTGATTGAAACTTCGCGCTTCCCATAATGTGAATTTTTTAAGTAGTTAGTATATCGTTAAATTCTTTCTGCTATCGTTTTGTAATTGTTGTTACAAATTGATTACAGTGCAAATTTACAACCCCGAATCTTATTGTCAATAGTTTTTGTGTTAAAATATATTAAGGTTAAGGAAATATTTTTACCCGCATGGGTTAAATTATTAATAATTAACAATTTAAATGCGATATTTGGTTGTGGCGATTTGTCAGGTGGTGTGACCTTATTTTGTAACAAGTATTATAATGTAACTCTTTTGTAATTTTACAAAAGTTGTTTGTAATAAACATTAGTTAGCGCTTAGAAGTTTCCCCGAAAGTTCATATCTTTGCAACATATAAGCGTAACGCGTAAAAGCATTCACATCTGACCCACCACGTTGTATGGATTATAATTTCCTTAACTTCCTCTGCCTTCTCGGTGCCGTAGGTCTGTTCTTGTACGGTATGAAGGTCATGAGCGAAGGCCTGCAGAAAGCTGCCGGCGACCGACTCCGAGGCATACTCTCCGCAATGACCAAAAACCGTTTTACGGGAACTCTCACAGGCTGCGCCATCACAGCCCTTATCCAAAGTTCGTCTGCGTCGACTGTAATGGTGGTCAGCTTTGTCAACGCCGGCCTGATGACGCTCGCCCAGTCGATGGCGGTCATCATGGGCGCAAATGTCGGTACAACCTTCACGGCATGGATTATCGCCCTCTTCGGTTTCAAGATGGATATAGCGGCGGCCACACTGCCGCTGATCGCTCTGGCCGTAGTGCTGCTGTTTTCCAACAAGAGCAAAGCCAAGTCGATAGGCGAATTCCTGATTGGTTTCTCATTCCTCTTCATGGGTCTGGACCTGATCAGTGCCAATGTCCCCGACCTGCAGAACAATCCGGAGATGTTTGCCGTGCTCAAAGACTACGCCTCGATGGGCTTCCTGTCCATTCTGATATTTGCTCTTGTCGGCCTTGTGCTTACAATGATCATACAGTCGTCGGCTGCGACATTCGCTATTACATTAATAATGTGTAGCAAGGGTTGGATAACTTTCGACCTCGCCTGTGCGCTCGTCCTCGGCAGCAACATTGGTACAACCGTTACACCAATCCTTGCTTCCATGAGCGGTAACGTCGCCGCGAAAAGAACTGCGATGGGCCACTTGCTCTTTAACCTTCTCGGCACATTCTGGTGTCTGGTCATCTTCATGCCTTTCGCCGACTTCAACGCATGGCTGACCGAAGCCATCGGTCAGGGCGACCCCACACAGCTCTACCGCTATGTGACCAACCTCGAAGCCACAAGTCCCGAGATTTACAATCATCTTTTCGACCACTCGCTGCCCGACGGCACCGACGTACTGACAAGCATCGCCAAGATGCAGATGAGCGTCTCTTTCGGCCTGTCGATATTCCATACGACATTCAATCTCGTCAACCTCTCGATAATGATTTGGTTTACCAAATTGTATGTTAAGATTGTCGAGCGTCTCGTGCCCACCAAGCATGGCGAAGAGGAAGAATTCACACTCAAATTCATCTCTCGCGGTCTTCTCAACGCATCCGAGCTTAACATCGCTCAGGCCGAAAAGGAAATGGCTCTATATGCCGAACGCGTCGGGCGCATGATGGATATGGCACAGAATCTTGTTCACACAAAAGAACGCAGCGAAGAATTTACAAAACTCTTCTCCCGCCTGGAGAAATACGAAGACATTTCCGACCGCATGGAGCTTGAGATAGCCCACTATCTCAACCGATGCGCCGAGGGTCGTCTCTCTAACGAAGGCAAGCTCCACATTGCGGCTATGCTCAACATAATCAGCGAAATCGAAAGCATTGCCGACTGTTGTATGGGCATAGGCAAAATCCTCGAACGCAAACAGCAGAGCGAAGCCGAGTTCAACAAGGAAATCTACGACAACATCGACACCATGTATGCTTATGTCAAAGATGCCATGTCGATGATGATCAATCAGCTTCACGACATCGAGAACGTCGGCGAGCGCAGACTGATCGACTCCTACAACAAAGAACGCGAAATCAACAACATGCGCAACGTTCTCCGCAGCACAAACATCGAGAACATCAACAACAAGCATTACGAATACCAGGCCGGCATATATTATATGGATATCGTCGGCGACCTCGAAAAGACCGGCGACTACATCATCAATGTCGTCGACACCATACGCGACCAGTTTCGCCACGTCAAGGTCTGACCGCATCGCTTAGGCCTCTTCTCCCGCGCTGACAAATATCGGGAGAACGAGACCTGAGAATAATTTTCGAAAACAAAATTAGCACAAATCGGTTACTATGGCCGCTTGCAGCCGACTTATTGCCTATCTTTGTGTCAAAGGCAATAAGTCATATCATGTCACTAAACACGCTTGGAAAAATATTGATTGTCGACAGCGATGAGAATATCTCAGCGCTGCTGTGCGTCAATTTTAGAAGCGAAGGCTACGATGTTGTCGCCGTTCCGAACGCAGACATGGCCAAAGATGTCGACCTCAGCGACGTGGTGCTGATAATTGCCGACCAGATGTACGAACCCTATTCGGGCATATCCTTGCTCAAAGACTTAAAACGCTCTCCCGCCACACGCCATATCGGATTTATCATCTGTTCGATTATCGACAGCGAGCGTCTGATTATCGAAGCTCTCGACGCCGGAGCCGACGACTATATAGTCAAACCATTCTTCCTGCGCGAAATCGTCGCACGCTCGCGCTCTGTCATCCGCCGCCACTCCCGCCGCCACATCATTCCCGCCCCCCGCCGCTACGACTCCCCCGAAGTCTGATTATAATTGTTTGAACGGCGACTTAGAATTTTTTTCGCAGGAATTATATGCGTTTGGATATATCTAAACGAATGACTGTCTATGATGGAGAACGGTATTATTTTTCGTATATTTGTGCTGACAAATAGTTAGATGAATTGATATTATCATAAGTAACACTTAAAAAATTAATTTATACTTGATACGAGATTTATTTCGAGGAAAAATCAAAATGAGAAAAGGGAGTTTATAGATATAAACGACCGCTGAACAGTTTGATTTTAACCGAAATAAAGCCGCAGAAAGTATAAAAGTATTTCGGAGTTGCTTTGTAAAAAAATATTACGTTTAATTTTTAAGAGTTACTTATATAATTAGATATGATTGAACGTTGTTTTGGCGAAGGCATCATCCCGGGCGGTATTGATGGAAGTGACTTTCAGATGAAAGCTTTGAAATGGATGTTTCAACAAATAAACAATATTCACAAATAAATAGCAGGGTGTGAGCAATCTGTTTTATATAAGAGCGTTTTCTGTTGTAGCATTTTGGCTTGTCGTAAGTGTGACGACTGTCGATGCACGATTGCCGAAATATTCAGAGGCGTCTGCTGATGAGTATCCTTCTGTACGGCCCGGTTCTTCGACGCGTCTTATTGTCGATTCTGAGATGCTTGGAGATCGGATGACTGTCGATGTATGGTTTCCGCCATCATATAATTCAGCTGTAGCCGGCGGTTTTCCGGTCATTTATGTCCATGATGGTCAGAATCTGTTCGACCCTATGCTTTCTTTCTCTACAGTGGCATGGGAACTGGACTATATTGCGGCTAAGCTTGCTGACAATGGGAAAATTACGGTTCCGATTATTGTAGGAATCCATAATCGCGGGAATAAAAATCTCCGTCCTAATGATTATTTTCCCGAGAAAGCGCTCGCGTATTTTGGGGAAGACAATAAAGACACTTCTTTGATTTGGAATACATGTGCCGCAGGTTTCTTCGGAGACGAACATGCGGCATTTGTGGCAACCGAACTTAAACCCCTGATTGATTATCTTTACAACACTAATCCGGACCGCAATCATACATTTACAATGGGTTCATCGATGGGAGCGCTGGCTTCGCTATACCTTATGTGCGAATATCCTGACATATTCGGCGGAGCGGCCTGTATGTCGACTCATTGGATTGGCTCGTTTTGTATGAATTCGGACTATACCTTACAGGCTGACCCGGTATGTGCCCTCGGTCTGCTTGATTATATAGACGAAAATTTGCCTGATCCGCTGCAGAGGAAACTGTATTTCGACCAAGGCACAACGGGTTGGGATGCAGATTATCTTAATTATGAATCGAAAGCAAGAGCGATTGCCGTGAAACATGGTTACAATGAGGAAGATGGCACTCTGATGACTTTCGATGCAATCGGAGACGGACATAATGAGTGGTATTGGCAGCAACGTGTCGACAATCCATTGATATATCTGTTGAACAGTCTGTCGAGCGGGTTCATAGAGGTCGGTGTTGATTGCGATAGCTCGTCAATCCCTATTTTCGACCTGCAGGGACGAATCGTTTCAGATCGTAATGCCGGCGGCGTATATATCATTAATGGTAAAAAAATAATATTCGGCAATTGAACTATTGGAATGCGATTTGTGATTATTTAGTCCACGGCGAACAAATTGATTCGGCTGATTGTTTGCGAGTTTCATTTTTTTGTCTATTTTTGTCTGAAAATTAGCGCCGTAATTGACTCAATCGTTTCAATCGGCAGTACGTTTGAGATGTTTTACTTAAAATCTAATTTATCATGAATAAATTGCGCCTATTGTTTTTGATTGTGTTAGCCGTGTCAGCCATATCATTGCCGGCCAAAGACGCAAAACCACGAAAAGCATTCGATAATCCCGACTGCAAAGCCGCCACAACTTCCGTACTCAAACTTACGAGGGCCGAATTTTTCAAAGACAGCACGCGCATTAGTTTCGATGTCACTTTTCCGGCCGGCATGTGGATAAATGTTGATACAAACTTTGTCATGGAGATAAACGACAATGTCTACCGGCCGAGTGCCGTGCATGGCCTTGACTTTGGCAAGATGTTTGTGATGCCTGAAAGCGGCGTGCATGAGTTTTCGCTCGTTTACCCCGGAGTTAAAGGCAAACTCTCGACTATGAGCCTTGTCGAACGGGGTGGCACATGGAGCTTATACGACATCCGTCTTGACGGCAAGCGATACGACCGTCCGTCGCCTGAAAAGTGGATTGCCGACAATCGCATCGACTATCCCGGCGAGGACGCCACGCTGATATATGACCAACCGCAGAAATCGGTGCTCAGGGGAATCATCGCAGGCTATGATCCTCGGACATGCGGCGATACTTTTATGATGTATGACGAAGACGAGCTGACATCAGTCGACAGACCTATTGTCGTGCCGGTCAACGACGACGGAACTTTTACGGCAGAGCTGAGCATGCGCAAGCCTAAATATATTAATGTGACATTGGCCAACAACAAATACTATGGTAACTATTATTTTGAGCCGGGGCGCGATCTGTCGCTGTTTATCGACCTTGAAAACGACAAGGTGCTGTTTGGCGACGAACTCGGAATAATTAACCGGCAGCTGCAGGCAGCTCCGAAATTCTGGGGCTACCGCTGCATTCCCGAACTTGCCGACACTGTGCCGATGGAGCAGGCAATCGAGATGATAGAGGCTCAACACAAGGCATATCAGGACGTAAAGAATGAATTCTTAAATCGTGACGACATACATCCTTTTGCCAAAAAACTTGTCGACAGCGAAGAACTTTCAGGCATGATTTTCACGATGCTCGACCACGATATGAATCTTACAGTTCACGCTTTAAACAAGTGGAAGTTGCCTGCTGCCAAGCCTGACGCTTTTTGGAATTATATCCGCGCCTACATGTCAAATCCGGTCTTTCCGCGCACGTCACATTACAGCACGATGATAAATCGTCTGGTAAACACGCTCATGTTCAATTCGCCAATCCATGTGCCGATGGAGTATCTGACCATAATAGGCGACCGAGGTCTCGTATACCTGAAGGAACACGGCTACAAGCTGACTGACCGTGAGGAACAAATGAGAGCGTGGATTGAAGAACATGACGGAGAGGAGCATTGGCTTACTCTCGACTCTGTGAATATGCTCAACCGCACGGTCTATGAGGCCGTGGAGCGTTGCGGTGTCAGTGCCGAACAAGAAGCTGAAATCGATAAGATTGTAAGGAGCTATAGAGAAGGGCCTGAGGCATACGGCAAGGCTTCCGCCCGCAATTTCATCAAAACGGCCAAAACCGTTTCGCAATTCTGCGGCACTGATGAGCCCCCTTTGTGGTGGCAGATTGTGCTTGCAAGTTCTCTCAACGGCTCAATGATGTCGCCCGAAAAACTCGAGCAAAACGTCTCGCTCCGTCTCATACAGCAGCTTAAAGACAGCGGCGCAATCACATACGCCGGCATAAACAATGCCATTTATGACCACTATATATCATGTTACAAACCGACCGACCTGCCCGACAATGAAGCCGGGCGTTTCGTAAAATCGATAATCGAACCGTATAAAGGCAAATTCGTATTGATGGATTTATGGGCGACCAGTTGCGGACCTTGTCGGTCATATATTATGGATTCGCAGGAATTCAGAAAGAAAAACGCAGGCAATAAAGACTTCGCGATTGTGTTCGTGACCGAAGAGAGCTTGTCGCCGAAAACCCACTATGATGAATTTGTCGAAAAGTATTTACAGGGCGAGGACTCACACCGTATCAGTACGTCGCAGTATTATTATCTCCGCGAACTGTTTGCGTTCAACGGCATTCCGCATTATGTGATGTTTGACCGCGATGGAAAGATAATTTCGAAAGACTTTTCGGCGTTCGTGCTTCAGAATTTCCTCAAACGCAACGGAGTGACATTGGCTGAGTGATAAATGGCAATATAGCGGCTGCTTGCGGCCGCTATTTCTTGTCGCTCAGCTTCTGAATCGGCTTGCTGTTTCGCTTTATTTGCTCGTTTCTGAAACTCGACCAGTTGCGGTTGATGTTTTTATGGGTTTTGTAAAGAGTGATGCCGCACAACTGCTTGAGCAATATTAATGCTCTTTGCCCGATTTTGAAATTATTCCGACCGTCATGCATTGACATCAGCCTGTGGTCGGGTGCGTAGTCCAGTCTGACACCCCCTTTGTCGATGTTGTTAACTCTGTCGATAAGTTTTTGGATATCAGATGACAGTACCGGAGCATCCAGAGGCTCATAAATGCCGATTTCATCAGTGTCGAATTTTCTTCTGCTCCATTCCTTTGCCTCTTTGACCGTTATATACTCTTTATCGAGGATATAGACTTCGCTGTTGGTGCTGACAAAGAAAGGTTCTTCTTTTTTGTTGAACCAAAACATCCCGTGGCCTCTGCCTGTCGATTCGATTTTGTAGGAGTAGCCGGTCAGGTCTTCGGCGTTGACCGCGACATTGGATGTTAAATCATAGTTATAGTGTAATTTGAGTTTTTCGAATTCGAGGTCTTTTCTGAAAAATGACCATAAATCGGGAATCCATTTCCGTCCGGCGCTGTCGGCCAGGACATCAATGTCGACTTCGACCCTATCTTTTTTCTTGTTCCAGATTTCGGCCGGGCTATATTTACCCATTTTGGTGCATGAGCCGGTCTCTTTGCCCTTAAAATCAGGCGGCAGCGCGTTCACAGGCGGAATGCCTACCCAGTCGGACCACGAAAAGTGATAGCGGCTTTCGTCGCTGACGCTGTCGAGACCTGAAGCGTTAGTAAATCTGTAATATGACCTGCTTGTGAGAATTCTCGGCGTCGTCCAGCCCTTGAATTTCGTTTTTCCGTCGGGCGGCAACATATAATCGACCATCTTCTCGCGAAAAAGCGAAACCGTGTCGGTAAATGTCGTCAGTGAGGAAGAGTCTCTGATGTAGGCCAATATATGCAAGACTTTTTGCTGTTTTGTTTCTACGACCACTTCGGCCAATTCTGAAATTGCATAGCTGAGAAATATCGTATCTCGGCCGGTCGCGGATACTGATTTATCGTTGAATCCGAGATAACGGACTGTAATGGGATAACTTCCGGGCGAAATCGTCGGCAACACTCCGTTGCGGTCGCTCATGCCGATGGCTGTTCCGTTACGATCGTAGACCGACGCATTAGGCAAAGGAATATGCGAGGTCGAATCCGCCACAATAATATTATTGGCCCGTCCTTCCGAAATGCCTACAACAAGCGCAAGCACTGAAACTATTATCGAAATATACCGTCGCATAACCATTCAGACCGTCAGGCTGACTATCATTGAATATGTTTTTATGTTATTGTGCTGCAAATGTAGCATATTAGTGTATTACAGAAAAGCAAAAAACGGTTAAAAGCATCCTGCTCAAAAGTTTGCATCGGCATTTAGCCCGGCGTGCCCTGCGACATAGTTGCATAGTAGGATAAAAATTCGTATTTTTATCGCCGAAATTTTTCAGTATACGTCAAATCTTACCAGATACCACGAATGAAACGAAACCTAATCAGCCTCATTGCTGTTTTACTTGGCACTTTTGCCGCTGTTGAGCCGGCTGCGGCCTCAGACCCCGATCGTTATGTCAACCCCACTATTGTCACCGCCGCTCCCGACCCCTCGGTGCTGCGTGCCCCCGACGGAACGTTTTACCTCAGTTCTGGCTCAGGCATATGGAAATCTCAGAACCTTACAGACTGGACTTGGGCGCGAATGGCTTTTGAAGGCGCTCAAGACCCGGGCGACGGTCATCTCGGCCTGAAAGGAGAGGTTTGGGCCAGCGACCTTAACTATATCAACGGTAAATATGTCATGTACTTCTCTGTGTCCGTATGGGGAGGAGAATGGGACGCCGGCATCTGTGTCGCAACAGCCGACAGCCCCGAAGGCCCGTACACATGGCAGAAAAAGTTGTTCAGCAGCAAGGAAGTAAATGTTCAGAACAGCATCGACCCGTTCTACATCGAGGATAATGGCAAAAAATACTTGTTCTGGGGCAGCTTCAGCGGCATTTTCGGCGTCGAACTTTCGGACGACGGTCTGAGCGTTGTCGGCGAAAAGCGTCAGATTGCCGGCAAAGGATGGCCTGACTCTATCGAAGGCACATGTATATACAAACGCGATGGCTACTACTACCTTATCGGCAGTCGTGGGTCTTGCTGCGAAGGCCTCCAAAGCACCTACAACCTCGGTGTGGCCCGTTCAAAAAATCTCTTCGGCCCGTACACCGACAAAAACGGCGGTCTCGCTATGGACAATTGCTATGAACCCTTGCTTCAGGGCAATGACCTTGTGAAAGGCCCGGGCCACTGTTCGGAAGTCATTGTCGACGACAACGGTCAGACATGGCTCTACTATCACGGCTGGGATGTCAACCGCCCCGACGAAGGACGCCTCGCTTATCTTGGCCGTCTCGACTGGATTGACGGTTGGCCCGACATGGGCACTTACCCCTCAACCGGCGACAAAAAGCCCTTCATTCGCCCCGCAAAACCCTGACTAATATATAGCACGGCTCGGAGTGACTGCGATATGGCTCACGCCGACACTAATAAAACTTCAACGACCGGACGGATTTAATCCGCCCGGTCGTTGGCTATATGTTCTTTTGTTAAGTTGACCTTACATCTGGTCGATGGTGTAATCGTCGACTGTTACGTCAAATTCAATCTTGTCGAGAACGTCAGGATTGTTGATCTGGATATTGTAGATGTAAGCATGTCCGGGCAGATAGGCCTTGACTGCGTCGGAAGTGGCGGGATATACTATACGGCCTGTTTCGGTCTCCTTGACAAGCATGTAGTCGGGTGTCTTGGAGTTAGGCCCGAGCTTTGCGCCGGTAGCTGTATCGAAGATTTCGCACTCCACTTCGATATATGAGCCGCTGGAGCCGGTGGCCGAAAGCTTTACGTCTGTCAGAGGCTGAGGTATCACATAGCTGCAGTCGAGATTGTTGAGTGTATAATCGGTCGGCTGCGGGGTAAGTTCGACACGGTCTTCATTGCCGATGATGGCAAAGGTTATCATGTCGGTAAGCGACTTGAGATTAGTCCATGAGCCGACGACATCGGGAGTCGATGCGAGGGTCGATGCCTGCGGGAAGTCGAAGCTGCCTTCGTGGTAAACGTTCTTGAGTGATATGTAGCTTACAACCACTTTGATACGCGGGTTGGTGGAGCTGAGCATCATGCTGACTTTTGAAAGTGCATGACGAAAATTCAGCGACACGGGAGCTGCTTGTTGGGCGACATCTTTGCGAACGGCATACAGCAGGTCGACATTATAATTGTTGATATAGCCGGGAATATGGCCGCCACCCTCGCCGGTAATATCGGTAGTGGTGTTGATTTCAGGACTGTAAGCATAGAAATTAACCGGGTTCACAGGCCAATAGGCTGCGGGAGAGTAGGTCCACGAGCCGCCTTCGCGCGTCACTTTCACGCCGTCCATAAGCATTGAGCTTTCGGTAAATGCGTAGACGATAAAGTCCTTGATGGTTGCCGTCGTTGTTGCCGCACTACGCGAGCCGTTAGGCACAACCGCACTGAGAGAGATAGCGTTGCTGTCGGCAGGCGACTGAGTCTCTTCCTTTTCACTACAAGCCGGCAATGCAATCATACATCCGGCCAGGCCGAGAATTAACAGTTCTTTTTTCATATAAGTCATACTTGATTGTTTCTAATTCATTTAGAGGTGTTTATGGTATTTGTCGATAATCCACTGAACGATTGAAGCGATTAAACTACATTAGAGATTCTAATAACTGATGTTAAATGCTTTTGCTTAAATATTAGAACGGATTTTAGTCGTTTATGTTCACTATCACAGTCTCCCATCCGTCGACTGCGACATCAAATCCGGTGCCGCCGCCCGTTTCAGGCTTTTCTAATGTGAGACCCTTCACAATCAGGCATACATTCATCGGGTCGGGCGCCGAACGCACCTGCTCGGTAACGTCAAACTGATAGCAGAAGCGTCGGCCGTCTTTTATCACGACAAAAAGGCTGAGCGTGTTGTCAGCCGACGGTTGGCCGGGGATTCCGAACGTGTGGAACTCGCCTCCCGCCGTTGTCTGATCAATGATTGACGCCTTGAGTGAAAGAGTGGAGGGGTAGGCTTCCTTTCGGCCCGATGCGAGCATCATCGCCCCTGCCATGCCGCTCAATGCAGCGCTCATCGATTTCACGCCCGAGAGATTTTCGATGTCCTCTATTCTGAAGCGGTAACGCGCTGTCAATTGGCGCTGTGCAGCCGTCAGCACGAAGTCAGGCGAATACTTCATGACCGTATCGGCCCGCGCGATTGAGTAGGGTGCATAGCGCACGCCGTCATACCAAAGACTGAAATCGCAATAAGCACACGACCACATCATGTCGGGGCAGCCCACAGTCCGTTCGTCGGCGCTTCGTGGCAGCGAACTTCCGCGCTCGTCCTGCGGTATCGCACCAAGCAGGTCTTTTTCAGCCGTATATGCTTCATAAGATTCATATCCGCCTTCATCGTGGAAGAGGACATTATAGGTGTCGTCATTGTAGCTCAGAAACTTATACTTACCTACCTCTATGCTTACTTTTCCCGCCGTGCGGCCCGGGAAATCAAATCGCCATGCTTCGCCGCCGTCGGCCGGGAAGAATATATAGGCAATGCCCTCAGGTGAGGCGTCGGGACATGCTTGCCAGTCGTTTTCGATAGTGAAAGGGAGTTGGTCGATGCAGTCGCCTTCATACTCATATATACACGACGAGACAGCCGTGCCCAAACAGAGCGACACAGCAATCGGCAACAAATCACATGAATTATGGCCTCTTATAATATTCCATAATCCGACCATACAGATTATACTGATTATATTGAATTAAAAGCTCCGGCATCCTTGCCCGAAACATCATACCATAAAAACTAAAAACAATGACAACATTTTTTTTACATAAATATAGAAATATAATGCACATTTAGCACCCTTTGTTCAGACCCCTCCCCGCAAACCACTGCCACACATAACCGACCAATCCCATTGCCTCAGCCCTCCACCACCGTTGCTCTTCAGCTCAAAACTGCCTTATCGCAATTTGTGATAAGGCAATTTGTAAATAACTGATATTTTGACGTTTGCTTTTATGTAATCGTATTGAATACGATATTATTTATCCACTATCTTACGACCTGTCGTAAAACACATAACAAGAGGATATCCCGATTCTTCAGGACGCAATAGTCTGAAACGTCTAATTATCCGGGCATTACTGACCTTTATAATCGAAATATGATCCGTATAACTTTTAACTCTGAAATCTTGTTGAAAATCAGTAATTTTGCAATATGGAGATTGTAAGATGCTATGAAGGAGATTATGAGATGCTCGCGGGGATATGGGAGCGGTCGGTAATGGCTACGCATAATTTCCTGAAAGAAGAGGATTTCAATGAGATAAAGGCTGCGCTGATTCCTGACTATTTCCCCAATGTTGAACTGTATGCCGCCACAGCTGACGGCATTTCCGTCGGTTTTATCGGCTTGAGTCCGCACACGATAGAAATGCTCTTTATAGACAACGGTCGTCGCAGTCAGGGCTATGGCTCTGCTCTCATCGAATTTGCAAAACAACGAGGAGCGACAAAAGTTGATGTGAACGAACAGAACCCTTTCGCCCTGCGGTTTTACAAGTCAAAGGGCTTTCATGTGGTCGGCCGGGATGAGACCGACGATGCCGGCCGTACTTATCCGATACTGCACCTGTCGTTGTAAATTAGATCTGTCCATTCCCGGTATAGAGATAAAGTTAGGTTGGACAGATAAACAGATAAATTGAGTTGTAAGGAAGAGAATTTATTCTACGCTGTCGTATTCAATGTAAATCGGAGCTCCGAATGGTAATGTTTCCCATGCAGATTGACTTGCGTATCTGTAGCGCGTTTTGCCGGTCAACGGCTTTGATTTCATGACAAACAGTTCATTGGAGAAATTTTCAAGAAATTCAAGCTCGATGTAGTAATTTCCCTCATCCAACATTATTTCATCAGGGAACTTATATGTAAAAGCTCCATCTACAAGTTGGGACTTGTTATATTCAAAATATATCGGCTTGAAGTTCTGCAATGTGTATTCTTCATCCTGCTTACGATATATGTTGACCCTGAATTTCATCTTTGAGAGAGGTCTATTCTCTGTCTGAATAGTGAAGCCCAACTCTTTCAGCCATGCCCGTTCCTTAACATTTAAAGGTGTTGCAAGGCCTTGACCGGCAGCCTTGTATCCTTCAACTTCTATATAAATAAAACCGCCGGCGTTTTTACGCCCTGCTGTTTTGTGCTTAATCCGCTGAGGTTTTACTATAATTTCATTTAAAAGTATAACGTCATCAGTGAGAAAAATAGTGTCAGGGATATTTTTAATATCCTTGACTGCAAATGTCTTTGCCACATAACCGATTGAAGAAATTCTTATAGAATCATTTACAAATTCAGCCGGGATGTTTAAAGAGAAATTTCCCAACGTATCTGTAACTGTCCCAAGATTTCGGTTAATTACGCCGACACTGGCGTAGATGATCGGTTCCATTGTAGATTGAGACAAGACAGTGCGCGAGTATCCTGTGAGAACACTTGAAAATCCTATCAAAGAACAGACGATATAACGGAGCAGAAATTTCATAATGCAAAATTAGCGAAATAATTGAATAGAACTGATTGTCCAATGTCGAATATATCATTTTACGAACCTTCGGTAGGCTTATATGTTATAGAATTTATGAGATACATACTGCTTATAATAGGATTAATATTTTCATTCAATATGAAGTCACAGACATCTTATATTTTCCTCGCGCCCGGCTTTGAGGAAATAGAGGCACTGGCTACGGTCGATGCCATGCGTCGCGCCGGAATGAATGTGGTCAAAGTGGCTGTTGCCGACACGAAAAATGTATGCGGTGCAACAGGTCAGACGGTTGTCGCCGATTCTTTGATTTCTGAAATAAACCCGGATGACGCGGAGTGGATTATAATTCCGGGCGGACAACCCGGCGCTGACAATCTGCATGCGTCTGCTGCGGTAAACGAGATAATAAAGAAGCAGTTTGCCCGTGGCGGCAAGGTTGCCTCCATATGTGCCGGACCGGCAGTCGTGATTGCGCCGACCGGAATTCTGAAAGGCAAAAAGTCCACATGCTATCCGGGCCTCGGCGAGATGATTGAGTCGCAGGGCGGCAAGTATGTCAGGCAGGCAGTGGTTGTCGACGGAAATGTGATCACGTCGGAGGGCCCGGGCACGACGCTGAAGTTTGCCAAAGCTATAATCAGTGAGTCGTTAGGCGCTCAGAAAGCCGACGAGACGCTGACCTCGATGCTGGCTGATGAATAAGCGAGCAACAGAAGCTTGTAAAAACGTCAGAACAGGACAGCTTTCATTCCTGCGCAAGTAGCAGGGAAATGTAAATTTGAAAATACGATAGCCAAGCTTTTGATTGGGATGCGCTCTTTGAGGAGTGTGTCCCTTTGCCGTATCTTAAGGACGAATCAAAACACAAAATCATATGGCTTCGATAAAAGTAAAGTTCCGGCCGGCAACAATCGCCGACCATGAGGGTACGGTCTACTATCAGATTATTCACGAGAGGAAAGTGCGTCAACTATATACCGACTACAGAGTATTATCGGCGGAGTGGAGCAAGTCGCGCTCGATGGTCGCGACAACTCACAAGAGTGAACGCAAGGCGATTGTCAACGCAATCCGTGACTGCATCCGTCTTGACGTTGAGCGGTTGACAAAAATAGACCGCAAACTTGAAGGCAAGGGTCTGACCTATACTGTCGACGATATAATATACGAGTTCAACCATTATGCTCACGAATACTCCCTTTTCAACTTCATGGAAAACATCATTGCCAAACTCAAGCAGATTGGCAAAGTCAGAACGTCGGAGACATACAAATCGGCGCTCAACAGTTTCAAAAAGTTCCACCGCGACGAGGATATAATGCTCGACTGTCTGACCTCCGGGATAATGGAAGCTTATGAGGCCTGGCACAAGAGCCGTGGTGTCGCGCCAAACACCATATCGTTCTACACCCGCATACTCCGTGCGGTCTACAACCGGGCAGTCGAGGATGATATCATCGACAATCGCAATCCTTTCCGTCATGTCTACACCGGCGTCGACAAGACCGTCAAAAGAGCTCTTCCATTGGCCGTAATCAGGAAAATCAAGACATTGGACCTGCCGCAAGCTCCTGCGCTCGATTTTGCCCGAGATATGTTTATGATGAGCTTCTGCCTGCGCGGAATGAGCTTCATCGACATGGCATTTCTCAAAAAAACCGACCTGCGGAACGGATATGTCACCTATCGCCGTCGCAAGACCGGCCAACGGCTCGTCATCGAATGGACTAAAGAAATGTAGGCGATACTCGACAAATATCCTGAAAACGCATCCGACTATCTGCTGCCCATCATCCGCAATCACGGCACTAACGAGCGCTGCACCTACCGCAACATAGGTTACAACATCAATCACAATCTCAAGCATATAGCCGCAATGGTCGGCGTAACGATACCTCTGACGCTCTACGTCGCCCGCCACAGCTGGGCTTCAGCAGCCAAGGCATAAGGCGTTCCTGTCTCCGTAATTTCCGAAGGCATGGGCCACGACAGCGAAGCCACAACCCAAATCTACCTCGCCAGCCTCGATACCTCCGCCGTCGACCGCGCCAACTCCCTAATCCTCTCATCCCTTTAACGCCCCAACCGGCAGGACAAGAGCTCTTATTTAGAGAATCGGCCTTTTTTGAGCTAATTTTCAGCTCATTGCATTTGTAAATATGCTGTTTCTATATATCCCATTTAATCCCATTTAATCTGAAGATTCCAAATCGAAGTGCAAAACTTTGAGTTTAGAATTACTCATTCTCCTCTCTCCTTCTGGCGAGGGGATGCCCCAGCGGCGGGGGCGGCCT
>JAGAOW010000030.1 GCA_017889945.1 Muribaculaceae bacterium | reverse complement strand
TCTCGTATCAAGTATAAATTAATTTTTAAGAGTTACTTATTTGTATATTATGTTTATTACGGCGCAAAATTACGGCACACTAAAGACATATCTCTCAACATATGTTGAAAAATAGCCCAAACAAAAATTTTTTCTCAAGCGTCTCAGCGAGCCGAACGGGCAGCGAGCGGGAGGATTTCGGAGAGCGTCGGATGAGAGTGGACAAGTTCGTCGGCGAGTTCGTCTTTAGTAGTCATGCCGAACATCAGTCCCGCGACTTCGGCCACAAGGTCGGAGGCGTGTGGCCCGATTATATGACAACCAAGTATGAAACCGCTGTCGCGCGCAAAAATGATTTTGACAGTTCCGTCGGCTTCGCCCATGGCAAGAGCTTTGCCGTTTGAAGCAAAGCCGGCTTTGCCAATCATCACATCATAGCCTTTGGCCACGGCCTGCTCCTCGGTCAGCCCGACCATAGCGGCTTCGGGAACAGTGAAAACCGCAGAGGGGATGATGTCGAGGTTGACATCCTTACCTATGGCGCGGCGGCCCTGAGCCGAGGCGGCATGGGCGAGCATGGCAAGACCGTTGACATCGCCGATTGCAAACACTCCGGGAACTGAGGTCTGCATCAGTTCGTCGACACGGATGAAGCCCCGCTCATCGGTTTCTATTCCAGCTTCGGCAGCGCCGGCCGGAACTACAGGACGCCGCCCTACGGCCATCACGACAAGGTCGCAATCGACGGAATCCTTGCCGCGCTTGCCTTCGAATATAACCCGATAGCCGGGTTCGATGGCTGTTACGGCACTTGATGTCAGGAATTTTATGCCACGACGCGAGAGCATCATGCGCAGACGCTTGGCTATTTCGGCATCGAAAGGTGGCAGAATTTCACGGCAGTATTCTATTACCGTGACCTGACGACCGAAGGCCGAAAGAATTGAAGCAAATTCAAGTCCGATAACGCCACCGCCGATAATAGCCACACGTTCAGGAACTTCGTCGAGCTGAAGGAAGCCATCGCTCGTAACAGCCAAATCCGCGCCCGGCACTCGGAGAACGGCCGGCTGCGAACCTGTGGCAATAATAATCTGCGGCGCAGTCAATTGCTCTCCGTTGACCTCAACGATGCGTCCCGGACGAAGCGAGGCTTCGCCCTTGATAATCTCAACATCGCGCAAGAGCATAGACACGCCGTCGCGCAACTGCGAAATGACCGACGCGGCACGGCTTACGGCACGGCCATAGTCGGGTTTTACAGCACCCTCGATTTCGACGCCGAAAGACTCGGCAGAGGCAAGCGACAAAATCAGCGATGCGGAGGCGCAGAGACATTTTGTCGGAATACAACCCCGGTTAAGGCAGGTGCCTCCGAGGCTGTCACGCTCGATGAGCGTCACTTTCTTGCCCGCGGCAGCGAGTTCGGCGGCTGTTTCATAGCCGCCGGGACCGCTACCTATAATAATTACATCGGAGTTTCGCATAGGTCTCGCCAGGTAGTTAGAGGATGGAGAGCAGCCTCAGTGTCGTCGGGATGAGACACGGGGGTGTCGTGAGGAGCATTCTTGACCAGACCGGGATCTTCGGCCGCCTCACGCGCAATCTGACGCATGGCCTCGATAAAGCTGTCGAGTGTTTCGCGGCTCTCGGTCTCGGTAGGCTCAATCATCAGCGATTCATGGAAAAGCAGAGGGAAGTAGATTGTCGGGGCGTGGAAGCCGAAATCGAGCAGACGTTTGGCCACATTGAGCGTGGTCACGCCGGTCGACTTGTCCTTGAGACCGTCGAACACAAACTCATGCTTGCACGGTCCGGGTATCGGAAGTTCGTAGAGGTCGGAAAGCTTGTTGAGGATATAGTTGGCGTTGAGTGTGGCCAGAGGTCCGACTTTGGCTACTCCGTCAGCTCCAAGGGTCAGGATATAGGCGAGTGCGCGGACAAAAACAGTGAAGTTGCCGAGCCAACCCGATATGCGTCCGAGCGCGGAGTCGGTGCTGACGACGTCAAAGCGTCCGTCGGCCAAGCGCATGACTCGCGGATTTGGCAGGAACATCTCGAGACCTTTGCGCACTCCGACAGGACCTGCACCCGGACCACCGCCTCCGTGGGGAGTGGAGAAAGTCTTGTGCAGATTGACATGCATCACGTCGAAGCCCATATCGCCCGGACGCGCGACGCCGAGCATTGGATTGAGGTTTGCACCGTCGTAGTAGAGCAGCGCACCGGCACTGTGGACAAGTTCTGCAATCTGAGGAATGTTTTTCTCGAACATACCCACAGTGTTGGGATTGGTCATCATCATGGCCGCAACCGAGCCGTCGAGTTTAGACCTCAGGTCATCGACATCGACCGTGCCGTCGGGCGGGCTTGCGACCTCGACAATCTTAAAGCCGGCAACAGCAGCCGAAGCCGGATTGGTGCCGTGGGCTGAATCGGGCACGAGCACAGTCGTTCGACCGGCATCCTGACGCGAAAGATGATAGGCTTTTATGACCAGCAGACCTGTCAATTCGCCCTGAGCGCCGGCAAAAGGATTGAGTGTGAATTCAGCCATGCCTCCGATTTCGCAGAGCGCACGCTGTAGCTGCCAGTAAAGTTCAAGGACACCCTGCACTGTCGCCGTCGGCTGTAAAGGATGCAGACAGGCGATTGAAGGCGAAGCGGCAAGCTGTTCGTTGATTTTGGGATTATATTTCATCGTACACGAGCCCAATGGATAGAAGCCTGTGTCGACGCCGAAATTGTTAGTGCTCGAATTTGTATAATGTCTGACGACCGTCGGCTCGTCGACTTCGGGAAGCGCCGGCGTCTCTGAGCGGCGATAGCTTTCGGGAAGTTCGTCGATATGTCGGTCATAACGATTAGCCGGGAGGCTGAATCCGCAGCGCCCCGGATGAGAATATTCGAAAATCAGTTTATCGTAGAGCTTGCGGTTCATAGCTGAATGTTTTTGACGATTGATACATAGCGGTCGATATCTTCGGGCGACTGCATCTCGGTAACAGCAACCAGAAGCTCGGATTCGTCGATTTTAACACCTGCGAGTATGCCTTGCGCCGCACATTCTTCGATAACGCGGTCGGCTGTGAGCGGGTCGGCTGTGCGGAACACAGCCTCGTTGACAAAGGGCATCTCGGGATATTTGAGCCGCATGCGCCCGGTAGCCTCAAGTTTGGCGGCGAGACTGCGGATGCCGCCATAACCGAGGTCATTGACACGCCGCAGGCCCTCTGCGCCCATCAGCGAGAGATAGACAGCCGTGTGAAGCGCCATAAGCCCCTGATTTGAGCAGATGTTGGATGTAGCCTTTTCGCGGCGTATATGCTGTTCGCGAGCCTGAAGTGTCAGCACGAACACACGTTGGCCGGAGCGGTCGGTCGTAGCTCCGACGATGCGTCCGGGGAGCTTTCGCATCAGCGCTTTGGTCGTGCAGAGGAAGCCGAGATACGGGCCGCCGAAATTGAGCGGCATGCCGAGCGACTGTGCATCGCCGCAGACTATGTCAGCGCCGAGCGAAGCCGGCGAGCGGAGCACACCGAGCGTCGAAGCCTGGCAGTTGACGATAAACAGGGCTTTCGCGGCGTGGCATGCATCGGCCCAGCCTTCGAGCGGCTCTACTATACCATAATAATTAGGATAAGCGACGATGACACCGGCCACATCGCCCGCTCCGAGCATGGCCTCGAATTCATAACGGTCGGATATGCCTTCGTTTTCGGGAATAACCTCGAGGGTTATGCCGTGGTAGCGGGCATAGGTCGAGACGACTTCGGCTACGGCCGGATTGACTGTAGCGGAAATTAGCACACGGCGTTTCTTGCGCGCGCTGTTGACGGCCATAATCATGGCTTCGGCAGTTGCCGTCGCGCCGTCGTACATCGAGGCATTGCTGATGTCCATGCCCGTAAGCTCGCACATCATCGACTGATATTCAAATATATACTGGAGTGTACCCTGCGAGATTTCAGGCTGATAGGGAGTGTAGGCTGTCAGAAACTCTGAACGCGACAGTATGGAGCTGACAACAGCCGGGG
>JAGAOW010000029.1 GCA_017889945.1 Muribaculaceae bacterium | reverse complement strand
TGTTCGTCGGTCGTTATGGAACCCCATAACTCCCTCCTTGCAGAAAGAAATCTGCTCGACGACTGACAGTCCTACCGTTAACATTTATTATTAAACAAGCTCTTAGTTTCAATCAGCCCGGAGGCCGAAGATATGAAAATAAAAATCGCAATATCAATAATAGCAGCGACGGCGCTACTGTCGTGCGGGCGCGAGAGTGTCGACGAGAGCGCCAATGTGGCGCCGATGTCCGAAATCGCATATGAGGCCCTGAAGCTGCCCGACGGCGAAGTCGATGAATATGTAGCAGAAAGTGCAGCGCCCTATCCTACCGAGTATCAGGCCATGATGAAAGTCACGGGTTGCAATTCGGCATCGGAATGGATAAGGACCGACGCTGTGAAGGTGTTCGCTCCGGCGGTTGATTCGCTTGGCGTAAGAACCAAAGATGTCGCGATGGAATTAGGGGCGATACTCGGAAATGCCGAGCGTCTCGGACTCGACATAGGCATGAAGGGCTATGCGACCGCAGTGTGGGGCAAGCCCCAGAGCATACTGATGTGCAACAGCGTGATGCTGATAGCTTTAAACCACTATCTTGGCGCGGAATATGAGGGATATTCGTCGATGCCGACATATCGGCGCACGACAAAGACGCCGGAAATGCTACCCTATGACATGGCGGAAGCACTTGTGGCGACACGCTATCCATATAAGGAAACAGAAGAGGCAAAAGTCATCAACCGCTTAGTCTATGAAGGCATATTGACCGAGGCAAAGATGCAGCTTGTCGCCGATGCGGACAAGACCGGTGCGCTCGGCTACAGTGAAGAAGAGCTGAAATGGCTTGAAGAGAATGAAAGCGAGATATGGCGACAAATGGTGGGAACAAAAATGATATTCGACGGCTCGGAGTCGGTTGCCGGACGATTGGTCGACCCGTCGCCGGCGACGTTGCTGATATCCAACAGTACGCCCGGGCGAGCGGGACGATATATCGGTTATAAAATTGTCAAGGCATATCTTGATTCCCATCCCGACGCCGGGCTGAGCGGGCTGCTGAACGGCGAGTTATACACTGAAAGCAATCCTCTTTCAAAAGCAGGCTACACCCCGAAGTAAGAACTTTGTCGACATCGGACGCGTTAAGATATAATCGAACCGTTAAAATTAACGCGTTATGAAAAAGACAGTATTATTGTTTGCACTATTCATAGGGCTGCTAATCACATCATCGGGATTTAACCGCACAAGTCTGAACACATCGATAGGCAAATCAGCACCCGATTTGGCATTAGACAAAATCGAGCAGGTCATCAAGCAAAACGAAGACAGTGACAAATATGTCCTTCTTGCATTCTGGTCGGCCTCAGACGGCGCGTCGAGAGCGGCCGTCAACAACTATAACAGCTGGATAAACAGCAATCGTCCGGCCAATATAGATTTTGTATCGGTAAACTTTGACAAGTCTGAGTCGCTTTTCCACGCTATCGTAAAGCAGGATTCGCTCGACCCGAGCAGACAGTTTAATGTCAGCGGAAACGTAGCCCGGCAAATCATCAACGATTATCATCTCGATGACGGCTACGGGTCGCTGTTAATCGACCCTGAGGGTGTGATTGTGGCTCATAATCCGACAGACAGCCGGCTTGAGGAAGTTGCGATTTAAGCCATGTTTCGCGGATGGCCCGTCGACGCAGCCGGGGATGCCGGCGATGCGGGGTCGGACGATGACGGCCAGCCCATTTCGTGATGATGTCGCTCGTCTTCTTTCATTCTGACCTTGACTTTGTCGAAGCCCTGGCCATAGACGCCGTTGACGTTAGCCTGAGTGATAAAGGCGTCGCTGTCGATAGACTTGATGATGCGGAAAATGGTCACAGACTCAATCTTGCGGCACATGACGAGGAGCACCATGACATCGCTCTTGCTATACCAGCCCATACCTTTGAGGACTGTACATCCGCGGTGTGCCTCATTGTTGATTGCAGTGGCAATTTCTTTCCAGTGCTTGGAGAAGATGGTAAACTGCACGGCCTGGCGGTTGGTGTTGATGACCAAATCGGCCATATATGAAACCAAAAAGAGGACGACGAAGCCGTAAACCACAGTGTCGAGGCGATGAGAGAGCAGGTATGATGAAGAAATGATGAAGAAGTCGGTATAGAGCATCATGCGGCCGATGCTGACATTGGAATGCTTCGAGACCATGGCTGCAACAATATCCGTGCCGCCGCTACTGCCGTTGTGGACAAAGGTAAAGCCTACGCCAAAACCGCACATGATGCCGCCGATGACTATGTTCATAAAGGGCTCGCCTGTCAACGGAGAGTGGAACATGGGCTGGAAGAGGCCGACGAAAAATGATATCATAGTCACGCCGAAGATAGTGCCGAGGACAAACTGCTTACCGACAACCTTGTAAGCGATTGCAAGAAGCATTATGTTGATGACGAACTGCCAGATGGCAATATCTATTCCGGTAAGTTTCCAGAGAATAGTGCCGACACCGGCAAGTCCGCCAATGACGACATCTTCGGGCACGATGAACGCACAGAAGCCAATGGCGTAGATGGCCATGCCCAATGTTATGCAGAAATAGTCCTTGCTCGATCTCCAGAGATTTAGTTTCGAAACTCCCATTCTTAATGATTTTTATTGCGGTGCAAATATACGATGTTTTGCCAACATTGACTAAAACATAATGGAAAAATACTTAACTTTGTCATTAATAAATGAGGGTATGAAAACAAGTATATACACTATTATATATATAGTCGCGATGACGCTGATGCTTGCGTCATGCGGCAAAAAAGCAGCCGACGATGGCGAGCGGAAGAGGACGATAGCAGTCAGCATCGAACCTCAGCGCGCACTGGCTGAAGCAATTGCCGGCGACCGGTTTGATGTGGTCACAGTCCTCGAACGCGGTGCCAATCCCGAGACCTACGAGCCGTCGATGTCGCGGCGCATCGATGTTGACCGAAGTGAGGCGTATCTGACTATAGGGGCGTTTAATTTCGAGGACATGATTATCGAATCGGACGGTCGGGAACTGAAAGTCTATAATTCTGCCGCCGGCATTGAGCCTGTCAAAGGAACGCACAGTCATGGACACGAAGGCGACGAGCATCAGGGAGATGACGCAGACCCGCATGTGTGGTCGTCATACATAAACGCACGGATTATCAGCAGGAACATAGCCAATGCGCTGTCGGAATTAGACCCGGAATATGCAGAAGTGTATCACTCACGCCTTGACAGCCTGTGCGTGGTAATCGACAAGGCCGAGAACGCTTTTGCCGATAAAATCGCATCGGCGCAGAGCAAGTCGTTTCTCATCTGGCATCCATCGCTGAGCTATATAGCGCGCGACTACGGGCTGCATCAGATAGCGGTAGGCCAGGAGAGCAAGGAGATTTCGCCGCGCAAGCTGCGTGAAATTATCGACCATGCAGAGGCCGACAGCGTAAAAGTGTTTTTCTTCCAGCGGGAATTTGATTCACGTCAGGCCGAAACCATCAGCGGTCGCATCGGCACACGGCTCGTGACCA
>JAGAOW010000028.1 GCA_017889945.1 Muribaculaceae bacterium | reverse complement strand
TCAACCATACCGATGACTCGCGCACAGCGCCGCGAAGCCGAACGCCGCCGCGCAAAGCTCCTCCGTCGCGCTGCCTCCCGCGCCCAAAGCTAAAATGTGCTAAAACTCTGAAAATGCCAATGGCAGAGTCGAGCGGACCGACGGAAGGATGTAAATAGCGTCACGTCCTACAAGGATAACCTCGACATTGTCGCCCGCAAGAGTCTCATATTCAAGCAGAGCCTGACGGCATGCACCGCATGGAGCGATAGGTGCGGCGACTTCTTCGCTGTCTGTGCCGCGGGCGGCTATGGCTATTGTCTTGAACTTCGCGTCAGGATATGTCGCATGCGCGTAATAGGCTGCCGTGCGCTCGGCGCAAGTACTGCTCGGAAACGCTGCGTTTTCCTGATTCGACCCGCTCACAATTTCGCCATTATCAAGTGCGATGGCAGCCCCGACTCTGAATTTGCTGTATGGTGCATAAGAACGCTTAGTTGCCTGACGTGCAAGGTCTACCAGATGGCGACGGCTTTCGTCGAGTTCGTCATACTGCACCTCTTGTATTCTGGTTATAAGTTGTTTTTCTTTCATTTCGGCATTTGATTAGTTTGCGCAAAGATACGAATAAGTCGAGAGCAAAAGCAAATTTATTTGCTTTTGCCGAGTGTCAGTATCTTCGACGGAGTCAACGATACGAATAAGTCGAGAGCAAAAGCAAATATATAACACTCAAAACACTCTCAAGTCACACCATATTTTAAATTATTTAGGTCATTTTACATACTTAATCATGATAATTCCGTGCATATTCCGCAATACATTCGCAATAAAAGCCGGAAAAATTTTTGTTTCTGAGGGATAAACACTATTTTTGCAGTTCGAAAGCCGGTTCGCTCCGGCTATAACTTAATTTTCAAGAAATCAACGAAACAACATAATCTAATGGAAAATAAGCCTAAAAACGTTGCTCCCGTAATTGAAGAGGAAGCAGATTTTGTAGCAAAAACAAAAAAATATCGCAAAGAGTTGATCGCGCTGTTTATCGCAGTAGCTGTTATCCTCTTGGGCATTCTGGTATTCTATCTCTTCCGTCAGTCGCAGACTGCCAAAGCCGATCAGGCAATAGCTCTCGCCGATGTCGAGCAGAACGACTCTATCGCTCTCGAGCTCTACAAAGATGCTGCCACCCACGGCACAAAGAGCGGCGACCGCGCCAAAATCGAAGCTGCAATCCGTCTCTATCAGGACGGCAAATATGAAGATGCAGTCAAATATCTCGACGGTGCTTCTTCCGACAGCGAAATCATCGCTGCAGGTATCGAAACCCTCAAGGGCGACTGCTATGTAAACCTCAAGAACTACGACGCTGCTCTCTCGGCTTACAAATCAGCCGTCAGCGAAGCCAACGAGAACCCCGAACTCGTTCCTATCATCCTCGTTAAAGAAGCAAACGTCTACCGCGAACAGAAAAACTACGCTGCCGAAGCTCAGGCCTACGAGACCATCATCAAACAGTATCCCGGCTACGGTAAAAACGGCAACGTTGATATCCGCAAATATTACGAACGCGCTAAAGCTGCCATTGCAGAATAACGACGCTTAATAAGATATTTTAGGGTGTGCCGAAAATGATGTTTTTGGCACACTCTTTTTAATCTCACATTATAAAAAATAAAGAGTAACTTGCCATGACCGATCAGCAATCAGCCGCACAGGCAAAACTGCGGGCGCTCGAAAACGCACCCGTCGGACGGCTGCTGTGGGAGTACAGCCTCCCGACAGTTGTCGGACTCTTGGTTATGTCGCTCTATAATGTCGTCGACCGCATATTCATCGGTCGCGGCGTAGGCGCTGACGCCATTTCGGGTCTCGCCATTACTTTCCCGGTCATGAACCTCGCGACGGCGCTCGGCGTGCTTGTCGGGGCAGGCGCCACAACCCGCGTCTCAATCCTGCTCGGACAGAAAAACCATCGCGGAGCCTCGGAGGTGCTTGGCAATGCTTTAGTCCTGCTGCTTATCAACGCCACTATATACATAAGTATATTCGGCATTTTCATCGACCCCATACTCAGAGCCTTCGGTGCAAGCGACGCCACTCTCCCTTATGCACGCGACTTCATCCTCTGGCTTCTGCCCGGTCTGCTGATGACCAATCTCGCGTTCGGCTTCAACAACATAATGCGAGCCTCGGGCTACCCGCGACGCGCCATGGAGACAATGATACTCGGCGCTCTCGCCAATCTCATTCTCGCTCCCATATTCATCTTCGTCCTCGACCTGGGCATCAAGGGCGCGGCCATTGCGACCGACATAGCCATGACTTTCTCCATGATTTTTGTCATGGCCCACTTCGTCAGGCGCGACGTTACCCTGCGCTTTACCCGTGGCATCTACCGCCTGCGCGCTTCCGTGGTGCTGTCAATCGTGTCAATCGGCGCTGCTCCGGCTTTGGTCAACGCCGCGTCATGCTTCATCAACGTCATCATCAACAATTCGCTCGCCCGCTACGGCGGAGACTCCGCCATCGGTGCGGCAGGCATATTCACTACTTATACTTCGCTGATAGTCATGATTGTGCTCGGCATATGTCAGGGCATGCAGGCAATAGTCGGCTACAACTACGGTGCAGGCCGACTCGACCGTCTGCGCAAGGCGCTGCTGCTCGCGACTGCCGTTACAACTCTGATATGCTTTGTCGGAAGCATATTCGGCCTCCTCTTCCCGCGACTGATTGCCAAAGCCTTTACCACCGACACCTACCTTATCGACGTGACCGACGGCTGCCTGTCACATGCGCTTCTCGCTTTCTCGGTAGTCGGCTTCCAGATTGTCGCGACAACCTTCTTCCAGAGCATCGGCTGCGTCGGTAAATCGATATTCCTCAGTCTCGCGCGTCAGGTCATTTTCCTTATTCCGCTGCTGTTGTGGCTTCCCGACTTCTTCGGCCTCAACGGTGTGTGGTTGTCATTCCCCGGCTCTGACATTTGCGCGACCATGGTCACGGCAGCCATGATTGTCTATGAGTTCCGACGCATCAACCGACGCATACCCGTCGCCGGACTGAACTGACGGCGACTAACGGCCGCGATGTGAGCCCGAAGCTCCGTTGCCGTTAGAGCCGCCTCCGCTATTAGAGCTGTTTCCGCTGTTACCGCTCTGCGACGGTCCTTGACCCATGTTTCCCGGACGCTGCGCGCCAGAAGGCGTAGTAGTGACCGGACGTGAAGGTCTGACATTGGGCCGGCTTGCGCCATTCGACGGCGGCAGTACCGGCACAACGGGTCTGACAGGCGGTCTTGGTGGCGGAGGAGTGAAATTCCACGCCGGGCCGAAGAAGCCGCCGGGCCCGTCATAGAAACCGCCGTAGGGCGGCAAGTAGCCTCCATCATATGGGCCATAGTCGTCAAGACCTAAGTCAGTCGACAGCATCAAGCCCGTACAGGATGTCAGTGCTATGGCAAAGATGGCAGCCAAAGCCGCCGATGATATACGATTTCTCATTTTTACATTCCTTATTATTTATATTATAACAGCCGGATTGACCACCATGCAGTCGGTATAACATATATTAACTTAGAGCGGCATCTTGGAATTCGTCTATAGAATCGGCTGATTGGTCTATTATCGGCCTGTAACGGGGCTTTTGCGCTTTGACGGCCTTAAACTTTTTGGTAATTTCGTGTCAAATTCTCAGTTAGTAATCATTTTCCACCCACGATATGCAACTTAGTTCAATTCGTCACATTATCGCCGCGCTGCTGATGCTGCTGACATCGGCGATGTCCTTGTCGGCCTATGACATCACAGGCCGTATAATCGACGACTCAGGCGAGGCGATGATGCAGGCTTCAGTCAGAGTCCTCACTCCCAAAGACAGCACACAGATAAAAGGCACGGTAACCAACACCAACGGAAACTACAAGATTTCAGGCCTGGCCAACGGTTCATACATCCTCGAAGCATCATATGTCGGCTACAACCCGGTCTGCAACAATATCAAAGTGGCAGGCAAGAGTCTGAAACTCGATCCGATTACCCTCAGCGAAAGCTCGATCATGCTCAATGAGGCAACAGTCGTCGGCATCAAGACCCCGATCAAGGTCATGCAGGACACCGTCGAGTTCAACGCCGACTCCTATAAGACAGCGCCCAACGCCGTTGTCGAAGACCTGCTCAAGCGTCTGCCGGGCGTCGAGGTCGACTCCGAGGGCAAAATCACGGCAAACGGAAAAGAAGTTACAAAAATATTGGTCGACGGCAAAGAGTTCTTCAGCGACGACCCCAAGGTGGCCTCAAAGAACCTGCCGGTCAACATGGTCGAAAAACTTCAGGTCGTTGACCGCAAAAGCGACCTCGCGCGCATCACGGGCGTTGACGACGGCGAAGAGGAAACCGTCATCAATCTCACTGTCAAGAAAGGCATGAACAACGGCTGGTTTGGCAACGTCGAGGCCGGCTACGGCACTGACAACCGATACAAAGGCTCGTTCAACGTCAACTGTTTCTGGAACGGCAATCAGTTTACCATCATCTGTGGCGCAAACAACGTCAACGACCTCGGCTTTACCGACGGCACTGCAGGGCGCTTCCGCCGCTTCGGAGGTTCGACCGGCATCACTACCTCGCAGGCCCTCGGCATAAACTTCAATGTCGGCAAGGAAGAAATCTTCCGTGTGGGCGGCGACGTGATGTACAGCCACAGCGAGCGCGACACCCGGCAGCAAACCAACCGCCGCTATCTATTTGCCGACTCGACTTCCTATTACGACTCGGGCCGAGCATCGCGCGACAAGGGCCACAACGTGCGCGCCGACTTCCGCGTACAGTGGAATCCCGATTCGTTCAACACTTTGGAGTTCCGACCCAACATCTCGCTGAACTATAACAACTCATATTCGAGTGACTCGTCGCTGACCCGCGCAGGCGACCCGGCGATGAGTGAGGTCGTCAGAAGTATCAACAACGACCGCACCCGTGGCTCGTCGGTCGAAGTAGGCGGCGTGCTGATCTACAACCACAAGTTCCGCTCCAAGCCCGGACGCTCGGTCTCTCTGTTTATGAATTTCCGCATGAGCAACGTCCGCGAGAAGAGCGACTCCTATTCGTGGAACAAATTCTATCTGTTCAACGACTCCATTGACCTCGCAGACCGCTTCACTGACAACCACACATGGTCAAATTCGGTTTCGGCGCGCGTGACATGGACCGAGCCGATCGGCAATGTCAAAAACGGCAACTTCATCACTCTGGCCTACCGCATGCAGTATCGCTGGAACAACACCGACCGTCTGACCTACGACTACCCGGTGTCGTTTCCCGACGGATGGGATGCGCCGGCATTAATCGGCTCTGATCTCGAACTTAACGACGAGCTGTCGAACAGATTCCGCAACGACTTCAGCAGCCAGGACATAAGAATCGGATATAAGCGCGTCAACAAAAACAGCAACACCGAAGTCGGCATCTCGGCAGTGCCGCAGATGTCAAGGTCAATCAACCTGACCGACGAACGCAAGACCATCCCGACACGCTGGGTATGGAACTATGCGCCCTTCCTCCGCTACCGCTACCGTCCGACCAAGACCAAATCGCTCAGCCTCGACTATATGGGCCGCAGTTCGCAGCCGTCGATGTCGCAGTTGCAACCCGTGGCCGACATGAGCGACCCTCTGCGCATCGTCATCGGTAACCCGAACCTAAAACCGACATTCAACCACAACATCCGCGTGCGCTTCCACAATTTCGCACCCGAAGCACAGCGCTCGATTATGACTATGGCTGATGTTCGCATCGCACAGAACTCAATCATCTCGCGTACAGATTTCAATAATGAGACCGGCGGCCAAAAGACAACTTACGAAAATGTTAACGGCGTCTGGAGCGCTATGGCCATGAACATGATATCGTTCCCGCTCAAGAACCGTTCGTTCACGATCAACAACCACCTGATGATGCGCTACAGCCATTCGGTCGGTTACAACAACGGCCAGCGTAACAACTCCGGCTCACTGGGCTTAAACGAATCTTTCGGCCTTGCATGGCGTCCCGAGAATGTTGAGTTGGAATTCCGTCCGCGCTACGGACTGCAATATGTCAAAAACACCCTTCAGCTCAGCGGACAAAACACGGTCCACAGCTACGGAGCTTCGCTCTACGGCACTTATAACACTTCCTTCGGATTGGTGCTCAACACCGACCTCAACTATTCGGCCACGAGCGGATACTCGCAGGGCTATGACACACGCCAGTGGATGTGGAACGCGTCCATATCATATCAGTTCCTGCGCGACCGCGCGGCCACAGTGACGCTCCGCGCCTACGACCTGCTGCACCAGCAGAGCAACATACGCCGCAACATAACCGCCAACTATATCGACGATACGAGCTACAATTCGCTGACCCGCTACTTCATGGTGTCAGTGTCATATAAGTTTAACACCTTCGGCAAAGGCGAGAGACCTAAAGACCGCAATGAAAGCGAGTTCGGCCCGCACCGCGGTCTGCGCG
>JAGAOW010000027.1 GCA_017889945.1 Muribaculaceae bacterium | reverse complement strand
TTTTACGATTCTGTCTTTGCCTATCCTTGTAGGCGTGTTCTGCACAGCGCTTGCAGCAGTAGCGCGTGGTGCATTTCTGAGCTTCAAACTCACTTCCGCACCATTCACAAACTTTTTTGATTCGAATGTTAGATGTTGACATTTTTGAACCTTTTATTTCGCCACTCATTTCTTCGTTATTGTGTACACATGTAAATGAGTGTTGACCAGTGTGTACATCATCCACTACCGAGCAGAGTGACTTGACTCAGGTAGCAGACGCGCAACAAATATGGTTCAAAAATGGAGTGAATAATAGGTGGAAACGGGTTCCACCGACTAAAATAGTGACTTCCGGATATGAGAAAAGGCGCTCTGATTGAACGCCTTGACACTTATTTGTGATTGTTGTTGACTGTTGTTAATCGGGCTTCATTTTCCGATGCAAAACTTTGAAAATATATTTGCGAGGATGTCGGTGGTGGTTATTGTGCCGGTGATGGTTGAGAGGTGGTGGAGGGTTTCGCGGAGGTCTTGAGCGATGAAGTCGCCCGAGATGGCTCGGTCAATGCCGTCGATGGCGCGGTCTATCGAGTCGCGGGCGCTGATGAGCGAATTGTAGTGCCGGGCATTGGTCACAATGACGTCCGACGCGCTGATGTCCTTTGCGCCCGACAGCTGCACGAGCAGCGCTTCGAGTGCATCGATTCCGATTGCTTTGTCGGCCGAAATTTCAACGACATGGCTCACGCCCGTGCACATGCCCGCGCCCTCGCCCGCTCCCATTCTAACGCCCAAATCCGCTCCCGAACCCGAGTAAATTCCCACAATCCGTCGGCGCGCTTCGGCCGCATCGGCGATATCGCATTTGTTGATTACGGCCACAATCCGGCTGTCGTCGGCTTTGCGCGACATTATTTCCGCCGCCGTGTTGTCGATTGTTTCCGGGCGGCTTGCGTCGATAATCCAGAGTATGATTCTCGCCGTCGACAGGCGTTGAAAAGTGCGGCTGATGCCCATTGCCTCCACCGTGTCGTCGGTTTTGCGCAGGCCGGCCGTGTCGATGAAGCGGAAACATACGCCGTCGATGTCGATCGTATCTTCAATCACATCGCGGGTTGTGCCGTGGACGTCGCTGACTATCGCCCTGTCGTCGTGGAGCAGACGGTTGAGCAGGGTCGATTTGCCGGCATTGGTCTCGCCGACGATTGCTACGCTCACACCGCGTTTGATGGCGTCTCCGGTGCGGAAGCTCGAGGCCAGACGGTCAACTGTCTGCCGGATGTCGGCGGCCAGACTTCTGAGCTTTGCTCTTGAGGCGAATTCCACGTCCTCTTCCGAGAAGTCAAGTTCAAGTTCGAGCAGCGACACAAGTTCGAGCAGCGAATCATGCAGCCCGTTGAGCTTCGCCGAGAAATCGCCGCGCATCTGGCTTACGGCCAGCCGGTGCGACGCTCGCGAATCCGCCGCGATGATATCGGCCACAGCCTCTGCCTGTGCAAGGTCGAAGCGGCCCGAACTGAATGCCCGCCGCGTGAATTCGCCCGCTTCGGCAAGTCGCGCGCCGGCAGCGCAGAGCGCGTGGATAAGCTCGCGCTGAATGTATGCCGAGCCGTGAACCGAAATTTCCACCGTATCCTCGCCCGTAAACGAGCGGGGCGCTCTGAACAGCGTCGCCACAGCCTGGTCGAGCCGTTCGCCGTTCTCATCGCGGACATAGCCCAGATGAGCCGTGTGGCTCGCGACGTCGGCAAGCGCCTTGCCCTCCCAGAGCTTGTCGCAGATGTCAATAGCCTCACGCCCGCTGACTCTCGCAACGGCTATGCCGCCGATGCCCGGCGCGGTCGAGATGGCGCAAATCGTATCATTGTTCGTGTTCATGTCATTATCGGTTTTTGCGTTGCCAGATATGGTAGGCGCATTGCGCCTCGACCTCCTCCTCTATCTCGTCGGGCAAGGCCGCAAAGAAGTCGAAACCCGTTATCGCCTCTACCTCGTCTATGCTCACAGCCGTAGCCTGCACTCCGCCGGCTACCGGCCCGTTGTTCATCACAAAGCCTATCCCTCGCGGCGGATTGGAGTAGGGCGCAAGCACAACTTTAAAGAAACGTTCGGGCACAGGGATTTGGCCCGATGTGCCTATGCTGCGGGGCATACGGTCGCTGAGCACCGGCCCGCAGACTATGATTATCGCCGAGTCGCGCTCGGCCCACGCCCTGCAGTTCGACTCAAGATTGGCCCACGCGCCGGCGTTGAGCTTATGGTCCTGCGGACAGATATTGGTCAGATAAAACGTCGCCTTCATCGCCTCGCCCGACCATTTTGCGTCAGCCGCAGGCATCATATGGCCTCTGTCGAAGCCCGAGCGGCGGTAGTCGGCAAGCGTCGCCGAACCTTCGACCGCATCGTCCGTGTCGAAATTCTGCTCTCTGCGTCCCTCGGCCGCAGCCTCTTCGGCGGTCAGCTCCCATGTCACATAGTTGGGCTGATGCATCTGCGAGTTGAACGACACCACAAAGCCCGGATATTCGACAATCTGCTGACGCAGAGTGCTGTCCGCTACTGCGACCTCAAGCAGTTCGCTGCTGTCGCATGACTCCGCGCTATGCTCGACGGGCGCGGAAGCCGTGGCCCGCCATGCCGCAAAAATCAGCAGCGCGAGCGCCGTCACAGCCACAAGCGGATGCACCGACGCTATGCGCGACGCCCTGCCGCGCGATTTTCGCCTTTGTCTGTAAACCGATTTCCTTTTCATTATTATATTATAGTGACTGCAAAATTAACAATACTTGCCGAGTCGGACAAGCCCGGCGACCCGAGCCAAAGTGTTAAAATCGAGTGTTAAACTCGACCCCAAATTGTTAATTCTTCGATTCTATGTATTTTTTATCACAAAAAGTATGAAATTCTCGAAAATAATAATTTAATTTGTGGTCGCAAAATAAAAGTACCGAGAGAATATCTAACTCATAAACTGACATAAAAGGCTGATTTATTGATGCCGAGGAATTTCTAAAACCGTGGAACACTCTTCGCATCCGACATTCGAATTCCATCAATAAATGCAGGCCTGAGGCATAGTCCGACATGTGCCGTGACGCGCCGATGGCCGACTGTTTATTCAGCTGATTGACTGACGTTTGAACGGCACAACACTACATAATGAATTGAGATTATATATAAATACTTGTCTAACTTAAAACAACCTCTTGCATGAAGAACATTTGTTTTCAAATGAATCGGAAAGCATGGCTCACACTTATCATGGTGTTATGTCTTGCCTTCCCTGCTCTCGCGCAAAAAATTACAGTCAGCGGTACTGTCTACGAGCCTGAAGGCGAACCGGCCATCGGTGCTTCTGTCACAGTACAAGGCATTCCGGGCTTTGGAGTCCAGACCGACATCGACGGAAAATATAAAATCGAAGTCGCTCCCGACGCAGTCCTTGTCTTCTCTTACGTCGGATACGAGACCCGGAACATTCCTGTCGACGGTCGCACAACTATCGACGTCAACCTCTCGACCAACTCCGAGCTTCTCAACGAAGTCATCGTCGTCGGTTACGGTACAGTTAAGAAAGCCGACGCAACAGGCTCTGTAGCCGTCATCAAACCCGATGCTATCGAAGCCGGTCTCGCCACTTCGGCCAACGACCTCCTCGTCGGCGCAAGCCCCGGTGTTGTCGTCACTACCGACGGCGGTAACCCCTCGGGCGGTGCAAACATCCGCATCCGTGGCGGTGCTTCGCTCAACGCATCCAACGACCCCTTGGTCGTCATCGACGGTGTGCCTATGAACGGCAGCTACGGCGCAATGAACCCCTTGACCATGATTGCTCCCGAGAACATCGAGTCTCTGACCATCCTCAAAGACGCATCCGCAACAGCTATCTACGGTTCGCGTGCGTCCAACGGTGTGATCGTCATCACTACCAAGAAAGGCCAGGCAGGTCGTCCTCAGGTTACATTCTCGGCCAACTTCCATCTCGACACACCCGGTCGTCGCTGGGATGTGCTCGACGGCGGTCAGTTCAGACAGAAAATCAAACAGTACGCCAACAACGAACACGCACTCGGTCTCCTCGGCAATGCCGACACCGACTGGCAGGACGAAATCTACCGCACAACCTTCTCTCAGGACTATAACCTGAGCGTCGGCGGCCAGGCAGGCTTCCTCCCCTATCGCGTCAACGTTTCATATATGGGCAACAACGGTATCCTCAAGACCTCTAACGTCGACCGCACAACCGTCGGCTTCAACCTCAATCCCCGCTTCTTCGACGGACTTCTGCAGGTCAACGCCCACGTAAAAGGTTCATATATCAACCAGCGTAACCCCGAGATGGGCGCCATCTTCTCTGCCCTCCAGTATAACCCGACTCTCCCCGTAATGACCAACTACGCTACTACGGGCAACCTCGGCGCTCCGATCTACGGCGGCTACACCTCGCTCATCAACCAGGACGGCAACCTCGAGACCAACGGTGCGCACAACCCCGTCGCTCAGCTCATGGGCCGCAAAGCAACCGAAAAATCATGGTCTTCTACAGGCAATCTTCAGGTCGACTACGCTCTCCACTTCCTCCCCGACCTTCATCTCAACCTCAACCTCGGTTATGATGTCATCAAGGGTGAATCGTTTACCGACGTAAACGCCAACACCCCCAAGGCATGGGACAGCAACTACCGCAACGGTGCCGCCTCGAGCGAATACAACTATCAGCTCTCGCGCAACACCATGCTCGAATTCTATATGAACTATAAGAAAGAAGTCGAGGCTATCAAATCCAACTTCGATGTTATGGCCGGTTATTCATGGCAGCGTTTCGACTACATGAGACACAACTACAACCGCATCACATCGCTCGGTTATACCAAGCAGTATGACGCAGCCAACAACTCTTGGGTTGTCAACGAAGACCCCGCTTCGGCCGACAACATTGGTTTCGCTTACGGCACAACCGATGAAGCCCGCAACTACATCTACCGCGACCGCAACAAACTCATGCTTCTCTCGTTCTACGGCCGTTTCAACTACTCGTTCGACAACACTTACCTCCTGACCTTCACTCTCCGCGACGATGCCACATCGCGCTTCTCTCCCGACTCGCGCTGGGGTCTCTTCCCCTCACTCGCTCTCGGTTGGAAGATCAACAACATGGGCTTCTTCAAAGACTATGCATCGACTTGGAACGAATTCAAACTCCGTCTTGGCTGGGGTGTTACAGGCCAGCAGGCCGTTGCAGGTTACAACAACTACACTCCCGCCTACACCAACTCTGTTCCTTCAGTTTCATATCCCGGCTATACCGGCGGCATCGCTGCTCCCTGGATTAACCCGCTTTACCCCAACGCTTACGACGAAAACCTCAAGTGGGAAGAGACAACCACATGGAACGTCGGCGTCGACATGGCTTGGCTTGACAACCGCATCGCTGTTGCTGCCGACTGGTATCTCCGCGACACCAAAGACCTTCTCGCCACTGTTCCCGTTCCCGCAGGTATGACGACAACCAACACCATGACCCGCAACATCGGTACTCTCCGCAACATCGGTATCGAATTCAACGTCACAGCTCGTCCCGTCGAGACCAAAGACTTCAAATGGAACGTCGGCTACAACATCAGCTGGAACAAAAACAAGATTACTTCTCTGACAGGTTCTGCCGAAGAAGACCGGACCTTCACGCTCGACGCCGAAAACAACCCCGCTTCTTCATCGGCCGGTCCTATCCAGATCCACAAAGTCGGTTATCCCGCCAACTCGTTCTACGTCCTCGAACAGGTCTACGGTCCTGACGGCAATCCTCTCGAAGGTGTCTATGTCGACCAGAACGGCGATGGCAAAATCGGCGACGAAGACCTCATCATCAAACACTCCCGTGACCCGAAAGTCACTATGTCGCTCAACAACACCTTCAACTACAAGAACTGGGACTTCGGTTTCACTCTCCGCGCTTCTATCGGCAACTATGTCTACAACTCGATGCGCGCACGCATGATGAACCTCTCTGGTCTTGAAGGTCAGGGCAACATCCTCAACAACGTCCTCGACTCTAAATTCTACTTCACAAGTGCCACCGGCTCGACCAACCTTGTCCGTTCCGACTACTTCGTCGAAAACGCAAGCTTCATCCGCTGCGACAACATCACGCTCGGCTATACCTGGGAAAACCTCCTTCAGGACAAACTCCGCCTCCGTCTCTTCGGCGCCGTGCAGAACCCCTTCGTGATTACTAAATACCGCGGACTCGACCCCGAAGTTTTCAGCGGTGTCGACAACAACGCTTATCCGCGTCCTGTCACTTTCTCTCTCGGCGTTGTAGCCACTTTCTAATCTCGGTTTAAAAGCAAATCATGACAATTATGAAAGCAATCAACAATATATTTCTCGGGCTTACACTTGCGGCCGGCGCTCTGACTTTCAACGCTTGCACCGGCGACCTCGATGTGCCCATCCAGAACCCCAATCAGCTGACTTCAGCCGAGTTCGGTTCTGACCCCGAAGGCTATCTCAACCGTTGTATGGCCGAAATCTATCAGGGCCTTGCAACTGCAGGTAACCGCGGTGCAGGCGAATCTATCCTCGGTGCAGGCACTGGCGGTGCCGGCGAAGGCACTTTCACCCGTACTGTCTTCACTCTCGAAGAACTTACAACCGACAACTTCTCCTGGCTTCAGTTCAACGACGCCGGTTTCTACGAACTTGTAACACAGAACTTCGCGGCCGACAATCAGGTCATGTATCAGTGCTACTCGCGTATCTACGCCGAAATCGCTATCTGCAACCAGTTTATACGCACAGTCCAGAGCGGTGCTTTCGGGCTTCCCGCCGAACTTCAGGAACGCGCTGCCGACTTCATCCGTCAGGCAAAAGTCGTCCGTTCGCTCTGCTACTTCTACGCCATCGACCTCTTCGGCGACTGCGGCTACATTGACGAAAGCGCAGGCATCGGCTCTACTCCCCCGCAGATGACCCGCAAGGAAGCTTATCAGCACGCTGTTGCTTGCCTCGAGCAGGTTTCTGCAGAGTGGGGCGACTCTTATGTCGAACCTCCCTACGGCTATGTAGG
This sequence comes from Muribaculaceae bacterium, assembly GCA_017889945.1. GTDB lineage: Bacteria > Bacteroidota > Bacteroidia > Bacteroidales > Muribaculaceae > CAG-873. Next base: position 5,181 of record JAGAOW010000027.1, on the reverse strand, counting down.
CAAAGAAGTTGCCGACGCCCTCCTTGTCAAATTCTATCTCAATGCAAAGACTTGGGGCGCTGACGAAGCAGGCGACGCTTATCAGAAGTGCTGGAATCTCGCTCAGAAGATCATCGCCGCTCATCAGGGCGAAGGCATGGACAATACTGGTCTCGCCGAAAGCTACCTCGCCCTCTTCGGTGCTAACAACCACGAATACGCATCCCAAGGCAGCCGCGCCAACGAAATCATCATGACCGTGCCTCAGGACGGTACTCAGCTCGAGTCTTACGGCGGCACTACCTTCTACATCGCTTCTATCTGCGGTTCGTTCGACGGCATTTCGTCGGTCAACGACTGTAACCTCGCTGCTCAGTGGACCTGTATGGTCGCTCGCCAGCAGTTCTCCGAATCCTGGAACTGGAGCGCCGAAGGCACAACCGACGACATCCGTGCTTCGCTCTGGAAAACCAAAAAGGACGGTTTCAAAATCGACAACATGATCATCGCCGGCAACTCAGGCTACGGCCTCGGCTACGCCCCGATCAAATACACCAACTTCGCTTACAAAGTCGACGGCACTGTCGACAAGGCAGCTTCGCCCGACGGCAATCAGCGCGCTTTTGCCGATGCCGACTGGACTGTCATCCGTCTTGCCGAAATCTATCTGTCGGCTGCTGAGGCAAACATCCTCGGTGGTGCCGGAAATGCTTCCGACGCTCTTATCTACGTCAACCATATCCGCAAACGTGCCGGCGTTTCGCCCTGGTCTTCTGCCGACATGACTGCCGACAACATCCTCGCCGAACGTAACCGCGAGCTCTACGGCGAAAACGACCGCCGCACAGCCCTCGTCCGTCACGGCAAATATGCCGGTTCTAACTACATCTGGAACTGGAAAGGCGGCGTGCAGTCTGGCGCGCAGACTCCTCAGCACATGGACATATTCCCCATCCCGACTAAAGTCATCTCATTCTCGGGCTATCATCAGAACCCCGGCTATTAATCAAAATAATGATTTAACTATTTAAGATTTTGAAATCAATGAAAAAAATAGCATCATTCTTTGCGACTATCGCAGCTGTTGCGGCGCTCTCGGCTTGTAGCCAGGACGACACCCCGGTTCTGCATACGCCCACTGAATTTAAACTGAACACGCCTCCTTTTGCCGAGCAGCTCTATCAGCTGACCGACAACGGACAGCTCACTTTTACCTGCTCTCAGCCCGACTACGGTCTGGGCGTTGAGACCACCTATTCGCTCGAAATATCGCTTACCGACGATTTCCTCGACTCGCGCACTGTGACTCTTACCAACCCGCTGAGCGCAACGATGTCGACTTCGACAGCCGGTGTCAATCTCGCCATCCTCGACATGCTCGGTGTTGTCGACGAAGAGACATGGGCACCCTACGCCGACAACCGCGTGATGCCTCTCTACGTCCGTGCTATAGCTCAGACCGCTCAAGTCGAATACAGCAAGATTACATCCAACGTTGTCAAACTCCCCAATGTCGAGATTTACTTCGCTATCAAACTCCCCGGCTATATCTTCCTGACCGGCTATCCTGAATTCACTGAACCCAATGAAGCAAATAAGGACAAACTTATTCGTCTGTATGAAAACGAAGACGCTATCGGTTCAAAAATTTATTCAGCCGTAATTGAGGATGTTCCCGCAGGCAGTGTTGCCTTCCGCTTCTTTACCACACTTACCGGATGGGGTGGCAACAGCCTTGGCGCAGGCGAAGCTGACATGACCGATATCGATATCTCTAAGGACTTTGTCGAAGGCGAATACAACGGCGATATCGTTGTCGGTGGCAAGAGTAACTGGAAGATTGATTGGGCCGGTGGCGATCTGACAATCACTGTCGACCTCAACACTAACAAGATTACAATTCAGGCCGGCGCTGTCGAAATCAAACCTACCACCTATATCTACATGGTAGGCAACAATGCCGACTGGAAAGCTCCCTGCGTTGACAATCAGGCTGTTTACGACAACTGGCGTATCTCTTGCTCTGACGGCTCAGGCATTTATTCAGCTACCTTCGACCTCGCGGCTCTTCCGGCCGATGACCTCTACTGCCGCTTCTACGCTAATCTTGGCACTGACGAGTGGAACGGTGTCAAGGCTAAATGGGCTTCTGACCCTAACGGCAGTGTAAATGTCGAAGTGACCTCAGGCACTGAATATCCTACAGTTGAAGGCGACGGATGCTTCATGATGAAAGCTGCCAAAGGTAAGACCGTCAACGTTGTACTCGACACCAATGCTAACAAAGTTAAATTTACCTTCGTAGAATAATAACCCAAATTGCAGGGTCGCGACCTGAAGCGACCGTCATCTGCATCGCATCTTGAGCGACCCTGCATTTTCCAACCGATTATAAATATGAAAAAATATATAATCCTTCCGCTTGCGGCAATTGCTCTCGGTTTCTCGGCCTGCGAAGAAGACGATACTATCGGCATTCCCGTTGTCAATCCCGAGATTCCGGCTGTCGACCCCTCAATCGTCAGCGTAGCTCCAAGCACCGACATGCCGGCTGTTATAAGCCTCGAGACCTATAACGACAATGACCAGAACTTCCCTGTCGCTACGGTTACTGCAGGCAAAGAGTGGCCTGAGGGCTATGGCTTCGGTGCTGTCGCTCAGCTCAGCTCTGACGAGAATTTCTCTAAACCCTTCGAAGTGCCCGCCTACGCCAACGGCACCTCACTTCTTCTCAATCCTGAGGACGTTCAGGGCTATATTTACGACAATATTACCCACGACCCCGCAGAGCGCACTCTCTGGGTTCGTTTCGGTCTTCAGGCTGTCAACGGCAAGGAAGTAATCCGTCTCGGCAATGCCGACACCTTTATCGGCACTCAGCAGATTAAGGTTATTCCCTTCGCTCCCGCTGCCGTTATCGAACCTGTCTACTATCTCATCTACTCACTCGATGCAGAAACTTGGTCTAAAGCCAACGCTGTCGCATTCAGCCGCGGCCAGAAGAGCCCCTACGACGACCCGACTTTCTCGCTCGTTCACGAATTCAAGGCTGCCGACTATCCCGACGGTGTCTATTGGAAGATTATCCCCGAGTCGACCTACGAGACATTCGACCTCGAAAACGGTCTTGTTATCGGTGTCTCCGAAGCTGACTCTGAAAGCCGCAGCGGCAAACTCGACGAAAGCGAAAATCAGCTCGCAGGCTACATCGACCTCACGGGCCGCATCATGTTCGAAGTCAAACTCGACCGTGTAACTGCTGTCACAGGCTCTGACAAAGACAAGAAAGAAGCTCTGACCTTCTCTTACAAGCAGGCTATCGAAAACTTCTGGCTTGCCGGAGACAATGTCAATGGTCTCTCTTGGTCGTTTGCCGCAGAACCCACTATGTGGACTAAAGACTACACCAACTATGTCGGCATGGCTGTTCTCGGCAAAGAATTCAAGTTCTCGCCCACAAACGGCTGGAGCGGCGACTTCGGTTCTGACGGAGGTCTGACTTTTGCTGACAATAATGGCGAATTCATCGGTAAAGGCGAAGCTAACGGCAGCAAGAACATCAACGTCGATCAGCCCGGCCTCTACTATATCTCGCTCAACTACGCTACCAAGGCGCTTCAGCTCGTCAAACTCGATTCATGGGGCATCATCGGTGGCTTCAACGACTGGTCGGCATCTGAACCGATGACCAAAGTCGATGACTTTACCTACACTGTCACTGTCACTATGAAAGAAGGCGACGAATGGAAGTTCCGCGCTAACAACGCCTGGACTGTCAGCCTCGGCGGAAGCTTCGACAACCTCGATCCCTTCAACGGTCCGAACTTCAAGTGTGAGACTGCCGGCACATACGACATCACACTCAACATCCGCAACATCCCCTGGACTGCGACCGTAGTTAAGAAATAATACACTTCACTCCATATGCAAAAGAGGCGCCCGCTAACCCGGACGCCTCTTTTTGCTTGGAGTTGTTAGTTCTAAAAACCATGGAAGATATAATGGGAGAGAGGAGAATAGGGAATTGGATAGATTGCAGATTCAATTAGTCTTATTAGTCTAATGTCTTATAGATTGTACCTTCAATTAGTCTAATGTTTTTATAGATTGTACTTTCTTAGCTTTCTTTCTATCTCTTAGACGCAGGTACTGCGATTTTGTTACAGATTTCACTGATAAAGAGTGTTAAATTCTCGCCTTTCACATCTAATATTCCCCCGCCGATGTTTCGTAACATCGCGGTAGTGTTTACTTTTGCACCATAATTTCGGTCGCCGTGACGCGCGACCATTGTTCATTATCACTTTTCAAAGAAACAATTCTTCGCAATGGCTTGGCTTACAATAGTGTTGTTGGTAATTGCCAACGTCTTTATGACTTTCGCCTGGTATGGGCATCTGAAACTTCAGCAGTTGAAAATCATCAGTTCCGAAACTCCTGTCATATTCATCATACTCATTTCGTGGGGTTTGGCACTGATTGAATACTGTTTCATGGTCCCCGCCAACCGCATGGGCTTTATCGGCAACGGCGGCACCTTCTCTCTCGTTCAGCTCAAGATTATTCAGGAAGTAATCACTCTCACGGTTTTCACTGCCTTTACCGCCTTCGTCTTCAAGGGCGAACCCCTGCAGTGGACTCATGCCGCCGCCTTCGTCTGCATGGTCCTCGCAGTCTACTTTGTCTTCATGAAGTAAGCCTCAGTGGAAGGCAAAATGTCCGATTTTTCCCTGAAAATACTCTAATTGTAAAAATTGAAAGCCTCCTCCAACTAATTTATAAATAGGCTTGTTATATTTGCAGAGCGAATCGCTTCCGGGCGTTTCGCATATGACTGTATAACAAGTTTCAACTTTATATATTTATGAGGCTACAATTACTTTTAGCTGTATTTGGCATCACGCTTGCCTCCGCCGCGCAAACGTCCGTCGGAACGGTCTCGCTTGATTCTTGCCGCGCGATGGCTCTGAAAAGCAACAAGCAGTTGATGATTAGCCGCCAGGCAATGAAGACTGCACACTATCAGAATAAGGAAGCCTTTGCTGCATATCTGCCGGCTCTGGACTTCAACGGCGGATATGCCTACAATCAGAAAAATATTTCGATTTTTTCGAGCGACCAGTTCCTCCCGGTCAAGTCTTTCGACCCGGCAAAGGGAACATATGAGTTCAACTTAGTGACCAACCCGGAGACAGGCTACCC